>DAOSOK010000016.1:0-64710 GCA_035373905.1 Candidatus Ozemobacteraceae bacterium
AACGGCATCGAGTATGCGAGTATACGGGATGAGTGTCGTGTTCCTTTTGCGACGATGTAGTAGTGATTGTCGTGTTGTTTGTAATACGAGGAGTATCTGTATCAATTGCTTGGGGACGACCCCGTATGGCGTTTGCCGACGTCGCTCTTCGCGTTCCTGTCCAGCGAGCGTTTCGCGGTTCCCCAGTCTTCACGGACCTGGAGGGCATAGCGAAGAGATTGAGTCACCGTCGCGTCGATGTTGTCTTTCAGCCAGCCGGACATCGCTGTCGAAACCTTTGAGGGTGCATGGAAATCAGCCAGTATGGCTCCCAGTGCCCGCCCCATGGTTGCCACGGTGTCGCGTTCGCCCCATTCGGAGGCGTCGAAGCGGTCGCTCCAGCTAAAGAGTTGTCTCACGAGATAGGGGCGCCCGTGAATTCCAACGACGCCGAGAAACACGTCTCTGTCCCGGTGTGCCCGCATGAGTGCGGTGATGGTGTATTTCTGCTGGTCTGCGAGGCTCGTCGGCTTGACGCAGGAGGGCCGCATTTCCTTGACTTCGATGATTCTGTTGTCTTCCCACGCACCGGCGCGCCCTTCGATGAGAACCTGATAGCGTTTCAGCCCGATGCTCGAAAGCCCTTTGTCCTCGCGGGCGATGATGTCCAGTATGGTTGCGTTGTCTTTCGGCAGGTGGTTTTCACGAACCTTCGCAAGAAGAAACGGCATCAATGCCGATTTCACGTCATCGCTTTCCTGCGGGGACAACTTCAGGAACGTATCTTTCTTTTTGAATCGGTTCGGAATCTGCGCGACCGTGTATTTTGAAAGGATCGCGGTTTTGTCGGTTGCCGCGACCTTTTTGAGAAAATGCCTGAGCTTCGGTGGGAAGGAAAGATCCGGCCAGTCGGGGGCGTTGGCATGGGCGAGTCCTTCCCGATACCCGTCGATCGTCGAAACGAGAATCCCTTTCAACGTGCCCTGGTCGAATTGTTCGAACGCGACCGCCAAGCTGACGCACAATCGGAAAAGATCGTAGGAAAGCGGCGCCGTCCTGGCTTCGTCGAGATCTTCCGGGGAGTAAGACGGGGTTTTTCCGGGAAAATACAGCACTCCGAAATTGTGGACGTGCATATCTCCGCCAGCCAGCCCCTGAGGCGAGGTTGACAAAAATTCGAGTTCCGGGCTCTGTTCGATATCGCGATACATCACATGCGCCGTGGCCCGAAGGAACGAAAACGGGTCTGCCAGCATGGTTCGGAGCTTCAGCCGGTAGAGATCCGGCCGCTCGTTTTTCACCGCGGCATTGAACGACAGAATTTCCGGCACGACGTCTTTTAATCCGAACTGGCGGGCGTCTGCGACAATGGGAGAAAGAAGAAATGCCGCGATGAAGATTCCTGAAATCCAGTTGAATGGGCGAAGAAGCATGGGTGAACCTTTCTTTTCGGGGAATGGGGATATGGTAGAAATGTTCCGAATCGATTGTCAAATTCCGCTTCGTCCGCGGCCGGGATGGTTTGTACGACGGGGCATTGCTCAAGAGGGCGAGTTGAGGTATGATTCCGCCTCCGTCAGTCCCCATTTCGCACCGTTGCCCTCAGGAACAGGAGATATCGCATGACCGCACCCGTCCGCGTCCGATTCGCCCCGTCGCCGACCGGCCACCTCCACGTCGGAGGCGCTCGCACCGCTCTCTTCAACTGGCTGTTCGCCCGTCACAACGGCGGCACGTTCATCCTGCGAATCGAAGACACCGATGCGGAGCGCTCGAAGGATGTCTATACCCAGGCGATCCTCGACGGTCTTCGCTGGCTGGGCATCGACTGGGACGAGGGACCAGACAAGGACGGCGGCCACGGCCCCTATTTCCAGACTCAGCGGCTCCATCTGTATCGCGCGGCCGTCGAACAACTCCTGCGCGAAGGAAAGGTGTACCACTGTTTCTGCTCGCCCGAGATCCTCTCGGCAATGCGCGAAGAACAGATGGCTCGCAAGGAGGACCCGAAATACGACGGCCGATGCTCGCAGCTTTCGCGTGAAGAGGTCGAGAAGCGCATCGCGGCAGGCGAAAAGTTTACCCTGCGGCTCCGCGTCGCCGCCGGCGAGAACGTCGCCTGGAACGACCTGACCAAAGGCGAGTTATCGTTCGGCTCGCATTTGCTCGACGACCTGGTTGTCGTGAAATCCGACGGTTTTCCGACCTACAACTTCGCCGTCGTCGTCGACGACTCGCTGATGAAGATTACTCACGTGATCCGCGGCGAGGATCACATCTCGAACACGCCCAAGCAGATCCTACTCTACAAGGCGCTCGGCTACCCGGTTCCCCAATTCTCCCACATCCCGATGATCCTCGGTTCCGACCGGTCGCGGCTCAGCAAACGGCACGGGGCGACCTCAGTCATCGAATACAAGGACATGGGCTTTGAGCCCGAGGCGTTCCGCAACTTCCTCGCCCTTCTCGGCTGGTCGCCCGAGACCGGGGCGGAAGTGCTGACGCAGCGTGAGATGTTTGATCTGTTCTCGCTCGAGCGGGTCAGTTCCCACGGCGCCATCTTCAACATGGAGAAGCTCGCCTGGTTCAACGCCGAATACATCAAGAAGATGGACGGCGCGACGGTGCTCGACCGCTGCCGGCCCTGGCTCGAAAAGCTCCCCGGTTTTCCCGGCGAATACGACACCGCGCGTCTCGAGAAGATGGTCGGCCTGTATCGCGAACGCATGAAAACCTTCAACGAGATCGAGGCACAGATCGGCTGGTTCTTCGCCGAGCCCGTCGAATTCGATGCGAAAGGCATGGAAAAGGCCGCCAAGATTCCCGATGGAAAGGCGCTGCTCGCCGAGTTGATCACGCGACTCGAAGCGCAGGCGGATTTTTTTGAAGCGCCGCTCGAGGCCCTCATTCGCGGCTTTGCAGAGGAAAAGGGACGTAAAGTCGGTGATATTATCCACCTCTGCAGGTTGGGTCTCAGCGGCCGGACGGCGACGCCCGGACTGTTCGAGAGCATGACCGTTCTCGGGAAGCCTTCGAGCATGAAGCGCCTGAACGCTTTCGTGGCGCGGCTCTGATGGAAGACTCGGCATAGCCGTGAGGAGCACGCGATGAACGCCCGCCAAAAACTTCCGACCCTCTATCTCGCCTCCCAGTCGCCCCGCCGGCGCGAGATCCTTGCCGACCTGGGCATCCCGTTCAAGCTCAGGACGTCTCCGTATCACGAGACGACGAGGGACGTCGTCGGCCTTGTGCCGAACGAGCAGGCCGCGCGCCTCGCCGGCCTGAAGGCGGTCCACGCCGCCGCGGGCCTCGACGAAGGGATCGTGATCGGAGCCGACACGATCGTGGTGCTCGACGAGCACGTGCTCGGCAAGCCCCGCGATCGCGACGACGCCCGCCGCATGCTCGAGATGCTGTCCGGAAGAACGCACCGGGTCATCACGGGAATCTCCCTCGTAGACCCGAAAAACGATCGCACCGTGACGCACGCCGAATCGACCAACGTCGTGTTCAAACAGCTCCGTGAGCGCGAGATCACCGACTATATCGACACGCCCGAACCCTACGACAAGGCTGGCGCGTATGCGGTCCAGGGACTGGCGTCGCTGTTCGTCGAGCGCATCGAGGGCTGTTACTACAACGTCGTCGGATTCCCCGTCGTGGCGTTCGGAAACTTGTTGAAATATATCGGTATAGATATTATGGACTACGTGAACAGGGCGGAAACGGCATCATGACGCATCCGCCGATGACGGGATGCCGGAGGTCGCACCCATGCGCATAGCCGTTTACCCCGGAAGTTTCGACCCGTTTACGAACGGTCACCTCGACATTTTGAACCGCGCGGCGAAAGTGTTCGACCACGTGATCGTGGGCGTGCTGGTCCATCCCTCGAAACGCTGCCTTTTCCCCCCCGAACAGCGCGTGGAGATGATCGGCGAGGTGCTGAAGGAGAGCGAGAACGTTCGCGCCATCCACTTCGACGGCCTTCTCGTCGATTTCTGCCGCCAGGTTGGCGCATGCGCCGTCATCAGGGGCCTGCGTGCCGTTTCCGATTACGAATACGAACTCCAGATCTTTTCGGTCAACAAACAGCTCGCCCCCGACCTGGAAACGGTGTTCCTGATGTCGTCGACCCAGTATTCCTTCCTCAGTTCGAGTATCGTCAAGGAAGTCGCGAAGTATGGGGGCGATGTTTCGACGATGGTTCCGCCGGCGGTCGAAACCTTTCTGAAACGCCGTTTTTCGGCCGCATCCGTCGAGTGACGAAAACTTCGATGTGCCGGTAAAGCTTTTTTTACAACAGGGTGGTTCTGTGATAAATTCATGAAGGGGTATCTTCCGGCAGGCTGTTTGCGAAACCGTCATATCGTTCGATCCTTTGAAACGCCGATAACACGAGAAGAGGCATGATGAAAGTTCTGATTGCAGACGACGAACCGATGCTGCGGGAGATCCTGCGGGAACTGGTTACCATGCGGGGACACGAGGTTATTCTTGCCTCGGACGGCAAGGAAGCGCTCGACCTTTTCAAGAAAGAAACTCCCGACCTCGTCATCTCGGACATCATCATGCCCCAAATGGACGGGCTGAAATTTCTCTCCGAGATTCGCCAGCTCGATCAGGAGACCCTCGTCGTCATGACGACCGGCCTCGGCAAGGAAGAATTCACTCTCGAAGCCCTCCGTCTGCGGGCAAACGATTTCATCAAGAAGCCCATCGAGCCGAGCATCCTGTTTCCCCTGCTCGACAAGTATGCCGGCATCGTCGAATCGCGGACGCGCCTGAGCGAAACGCTCAACTACTGCGTGCGACGGTCGAGCACGATGCGGATTGACAACCGGATGGAAATGATTCCGATGGTCGCCCAGCGCCTCCTGATGGAGACTTGCGATGCGATCCCGCACGATCAGCGCCTCGGGCTCAAGATCGCCCTGGTCGAGTTGCTCGCGAACGCCGTCGAGCACGGCAACCTGAATATCACCTGCGAAGAAAAGCAGTCCGCGATGGAAGAAAGCCTCGAGGGGATCGACAACCTCCGGGAAGAACGATTGCGGAACGACGAGTTCGCGCGCCGGCGTGTGACGATCGATTTCGTCATGAACTCGGAAGCCTGCGAATGGACGATTACGGACGAAGGACTGGGCTTCGATTTCACGACCCTGCCGAACCCGCTCGATCCCGAAAACCTGGCTCAGCCGAACGGCCGCGGTATCTTCCTCGCCCGCCTCAGCTTCGAGGAACTGGAATTCCTGGGAAAAGGCAACTCGGTGCGGGTTCGGAAGCTTCTCCCCCGCGCGCCGCAGAAACCCTGAAGAACGCCGGCCTGTCTTTCCGGATTCCCGAAGAAGAGCCTATGTCGCGTTTTCGCTCGTGAAGAGCCTGTCGAAGCGCGAACACTGTACGTTCTTCGACAGGCACGGCACGAACGGGCCGGTATTACTCTGCGGGTCTCGATAGGTGGCGCGGTTCAGACGGGCCCTTGCGCGGCCTGTTCGCGCCTGCCCAGTTCCTTGAGCTTGTCGGCGTAGAACGGGGACATCGATCGCAGTTTCGATACAATATCGGGCAGTACATTCAGCACGTGATCGACATCGGCGTCCGTGTTGAACCGCGAAAGCGAAAAGCGAACCGAGCCGTGGGCATACGTGAACGGCACCTGCATCGCCATCAGGACGTGCGATGGTTCGAGACTGCCGCTGGTGCAGGCCGAGCCCGAACTGGCGGCGATGCCGGCGGCGCTCAGGTGCAGCAGAATCGCTTCGCCCTCGATGAATTCGAAGCCGATGTTGGTCGTGTTGGGAAGACGCCACTGGGGATTTCCGTTGATGTGCGAGTAGGGGATCCGCTCGAACAAGCCTCTCTCGAGACGGTCGCGGAGCTGACGGACGCGATTGTTCTCTTCGAACATCGCGTTCATGGCGATCTCGCAGGCTTTGCCCAGGCCGACGATATACGGGGCGTTTTCGGTTCCCGCACGCCTGTTCCGTTCCTGGTGGCCGCCGAGCATGAACGGCGAAATACGTGTGCCGCGCCGGATGAACAGCACGCCGATTCCCTTCGGCGCGTGCAGCTTGTGGCCCGATATCGAGAGCAGACTCACGGGCATCTTTTTCATATCGAGCGGTATTTTTCCGGCCGCCTGGACGGCGTCGGTGTGGAAGATGACGCCCTTCTCGGCGCAAATCTCGGCGATCCTGTCGATCGGGAACAGGGTGCCGGTTTCGTTGTTGGCGGCCATGATGCTGACGATCGCCGTTTCTGGAGTGATCGCCGCGGCCAGCTCGTCGAGGTCGAGGTTGCCCTGCTTGTCGACGGGAAGTTCGGTGAGGCGGTACCCTTTTTTCGCCATATACCGACAGACGTTCAGCACGGCGGGATGCTCGACCTTCGTCGTGATGATGTGGCGCTTTTCCGGATGGGCCTCGCAAACGCCGCGGATGGCGTGGTTGTCCGACTCGGTGCCGCAGGACGTGAAAACGATCTCTTCCGGCTGGGCGTTGAGAAGCGCGGCGACTTTTCCGCGGGCCTCGTCGAGGTGTCGGGCCACCTGGCCGCCGAAGATATGCATCGAGCTGGCGTTTCCGTAAAGATCCTTGAAAAAGGGGATCATCGCCTCGAAAACTTCCGGGGCGACGCTCGTCGTGGCGTTGTTGTCGACGTAGACGGTTCGAGCGGGAGTTGTCATGGGGGCTCCCTCCTTCTTATTCCTGCTGGACGACGACGATCTCCGGTGCGACCCGGCGGCGGAGCGTGTCCTGGACCATGAACTGCAGCGTGGCGGTCGAGCTGACGCAGTGGGCGCAGGCCCCCTGGAGCTTGACGGTGACGGTCATGCCGTCGATGTCGATCAGTTCGATGCCGCCGCCGTCGGCGCGCAAATGCGGGGCGATCTCGCTTTCGATCACGTTCGCGATCAACTGCATGCGCTGGATGTTCGTGAGTTTCTTCGGAGCCGACCCGGTTTCGGCGACGACGGCCGGTTTGGGGGCTCTCGCCGCGACCATCTCGTCGAGGATGCGCCTGATGTCGGGCAGACAGCCGCCGCAGCCGCCGCCCGCCTTGGTGTAGTTCGTGACCTGCTCGACCGTCGTCAGGTGATTTTCGGAGATGACATCGCGGATTTTACTTTCGGTCACCCAGAAGCATTTGCAGATGACCTGCGACTCCTCTTCCTCATGCTCGACGGTCTTTTCGCCCCGGTAATGGGCGACCGCCGCTTCGAGAGCCTCCTTACCCATGACGGAACAATGCATCTTCTGCTCGGGAAGACCGCCGAGGAACTTTGCGATATCGTCGTTCGTGATGGCGAGAGCTTCCGCGACCGTTTTCCCCTTGATCATCTCGGTGAGAGCGGAAGCGCTCGCGATGGCGCTGGCGCAGCCGAAGGTCTGGAACTTCGCGTCGAGAATCCGTTCGTTGGCAGGGTCGATCTTCATATAGAGTTTCAGGGCATCGCCGCAGGCGAGCGACCCGACCTGTCCGATGGCGTTGGCATCGGGGATTTCACCGACGTTCCTCGGATTCGTGAAATGATCAATGACGGAGTTGGTGTAATTCCACATGATATCTCTCCCGTTGGAGCAGAATTGGCGATCAATGATACCATAAACAGGCCTTCTTTCCCATGATCTGCTTTCATCACTCTATCCATCGATTCGGGAAAATTGCATGGCCATCGATGGCAGGATGCTTCGTGAACGGGCGAAGGGAAGATGCCGCGAAAATGCGGGGGTCCGCCGAATAATCGAGACGATGCAGCCGTGGTGTGTTAGGCGGATGTGTGCGAAAAATCGATTATTCTTGCGAAATTGCACGATCGGGTCATGCGCCTTTGAAACATTCGGGCTAATGCCCTTTTTAGAGCAATTGGCGAGTTTTTTCAAAAAAGGATCTTGACAGACGATCCGATCTTCTATAAAGTGCTTGCATCTAACGTGCCGAATCATGATTGCCCATCATGAGCGGGGGACCCAGGTTCCTTGGGGTGAATCCCTGATTTTCATCAGGGTAGGGGGCCTTCCAGACTCCGAACCCGTCAGCTAACCTCGCAGGCAACAGGAAGGAGGAACATCGTCGGTCGGCGACTGCGCCGGCAGGGCGGGACGATGAGATACTGAATGCGTTACGATTCTGTCACCAAAGTGGGGGTGCTGGCCTTGTTGTGCCTGCTTCCCGCCACCCTCTTCGCGGCTCTCGAGGCTCCGAAGCAGAAAACCCCGGCGAAGCGGCAGGCGCCTGCCGTTTCCGAAATCGCTCCGTTCTTCGGCAATCTCGATCCGGTGTCATCCTCTCGCGGTCTCGTGCAGACCTTTGCGATCAAGTCCGAAAAGGAGCCGACCCCTGTCGAGTCCCGTTGGAAAGACCAGCCCGCCTCGACCGTGGCGCTCAAATCTTTCAATGGTTCCTTCCTGATGCCGGTATCCGGTGAGATCAGCTCGCGCTTCGGCCGCCGGGCGCATCCGTTCCGCCGGGTGACGCATTTCCACACCGGAATCGACATTCGCGCACGCCGCGGAACGCCGATCATGGCCGCCGCGGCTGGCCGCATCGTCTACGCCGGATGGAAGCGCGGTTACGGCCTGATGGTCGAGATCGAGCATGGAAGCGGGTTCAGGAGTGTCTATGCACACTGCTCGAAACTCCAGGTACGCGTCGGAACGATGGTCCAGCCTGGCTCTCCCATCGGACTCGTCGGATCGACGGGAGTCACAACCGGCTCGCACCTCCATTTTGAAATCATGCGCGGATCCGTTCTCCTTGATCCGTTGAGCTTCTTCCGCAGAGCGTAAGAATGTGCGAAAGCCGCACGATGTGCGGCTTTCGCAAGTCTTTTTCGCGCGCGTTCCCGTCGTTTCGTGCGGAGGAGCGGTTTGCAGCTTTGGGGAAAAAAGAATGCCGGCGAGACGCCGGCATTCACAGAGAGTGCATCTGAGAAATCAGGAAGGGCTTTTCATCGCCCTTTCGGAGGCAGCTTGACCCAGACTTGGAGATTCGTCTTCGGGTCCACCCGGACTAATACGTAGTCCTGATAAGTTGCAAGAATGTTATTCGTATGCATCGCTGTACCTCGTTGATTCTAATACAGCAAAATGCATGCCACAAGCGAACTCAGAGCCTGAGCCCACCTTCGGGGTCCGCTGTCCAACCCTTGAAACGCCGATCAACGCTGAAAAAATCCCCTTTCGAGCGATAGGGGCGGCCCGAAACCCAGCTGTTCTGAAAATGAGCATCTCCATGTGCCGAAACTGATCATCATGAAAACTCGGCAAGCGTGTGCGCGAAAATTCATCAGGCGCCTGGAACGGAACTCAGAGGTTATTCCGGCGAGTGGGGTTCGTCTTCTTCGTTCTCATCGTCATCCGCCAGCGAGGAGAGCGGAAATACAACCCTGTCGTGCGTCTTGCCGTGAATGATGAGGGCGGCGCAGACGCCGATGATTCCCCAAATAAGCCATTTTATACCGAGATCGATATGTCGCTCTTCCTCGATATAGATGAAGGGAGACCAGGCCTCTTTCGAAACCCGGTACAGCGGTTTCGCCTGGCCGAACACAATGGACGAGACGCCGACGCGCCTGGTCGGGTGCGTCCCGCGGACAGCCTTGAGAAAGGCTTTCGAAGCTTCCTCGCCGGAAAGTCCGTCCGTAACGGCAAGATCGAGCCAGTAGGCGGAGCGGAGCCCCTCCTCTTCGCGAGTGTCCGTGACCAGGCCGACGAATTCCCTGCTGAGAGATTTTCCGGCGGAAATGAACATCGATATCGCGATGCCCAGAAGCATCATCGCGATCAACTGAACACGGATTTTCCCCGCTCGCGCCGACAGGCCGCCTCCCTGACGAATCCGCAAACAAGTTTCGGCGTCGGTGAATCTCTGCATGCGGCAAATCATACCACGCCGCGCGGGATGAATTGAATAAAATCCCAGGGAATTTTGAAGAGAAATTCTTCCTGACACATGAATATTCTGGTAGAATAGAAGTATTATCACTGTGACCGTTAGTATGACCCGAACGGAGGAAATGCCAAATGAAACGAATCTTCGTCGCTCTCGTTCTCGCCGTGTTGATCGCCGTTCCGTCCCATGCCCAGAATTGGAGCGGAATCAAGGTGAACCCGACCGACCAGGTGATGGTGAGCCTGCTGACAATGGTTCTTTCAGACCTTGACATGTGCGGCCGCTCTCTCACGACGGGGATTTCCGACACGATCACCGCCGTTGGCCATCTCAACAACGCCCAGTCGGCTCTCCGGCGCACCCCGCTCGATCCTGCCTACTCGACCCTTATCACCGAAATCGGCACGCGCATCGGCAAGATCAAGTTCTACGTCGTCATGAACGACGTTCCGGCCGCCGGGATGCGAATCAACCAGCTCATCGGCATCATCCGGGGCGTCCTCGGCGCCGAAACCGGCACCGGCTCGGGCTACGGCTACGGAACGGGATACGGCAACCAGATCGGCACCCCTCAGCCGTCGCGTCCCTCCGAAATTCCGGTCGGAACGGGCGGACAGATCGACTCGCCGTCCGGTGTCAGCGGCATCGGACTTCCCACGACCAACTGATACGCACGTGAATCGTCACCCCGGGCGTTCCGCAACGGAATCCCCGGGGTGTGTTTTTCAGAGCATCTCATGACGATACGCCCGGATCTCCCCCTCGTTCTCATCGGCTTCATGGGCGCCGGAAAGACGACCATCGGGAGATGCCTTGCCGAAGCCCTTCAAAGGCCGTTCTACGATATCGATGACGAAGTGGTGGCCTCCACCGGGAGGACCATCGCGAATATCTTCGCAGAAAGCGGGGAAACGGCGTTTCGCGAAATCGAGGGAGCCATTCTCGCCTCCGTCGCTGCCATCCGTCCGCCTGCCGTAATCGCTGCGGGAGGAGGAATCGTCCTGCGAAGGTCGAACCGTGATCTCCTCCGCGAAAAGGCCGTCACGGTCTTCGTCGATCCCCCATTCGATTCTATATGGATGCGTATAGAACATGAGCGCTCCCACCGGCCGGTCGCGGACGGGAAGACCCGCGAGGATTTGGCGCATCTCCATGCGCAGCGCGCCGACCTGTACCGCGAATGCGCCTTGCTGACGGTCCCGGCGCGTGGGACGCCGGTCCAGATTGCCGAGAATATCCTTTTCCGACTCGAATCCCTGAAAAAATGGACGTTGGCAGGCATTCGCGGGGACGAACGCGAGATACTTGAAATCCGCCGTGGGAAAAGGTAAAACATCCAGACTCAAACGAACCGAGGATGGGAAGAATGCCACGGAACTCATTCCTTGACGAAGCGCCGGTTCAGTTCCGGCGGTTGCTCGAGATCATGGTCCGCCTCCGGGCCCCCGACGGCTGCGCCTGGGACCGGAAACAGGACCACGCAAGCCTCCGGAAATACGTTCTCGAAGAGGCGAACGAGGTTGCGGAGGCGATCGACAAGGGAGACCCGCTGCATCTCTGCGAAGAACTCGGAGACCTCGCGATGATGATCGCGTTCCATGCCCAGGTGGCCGCCGAAGCCGGTACCTTCACGATGACGGAAGTGATGAAGGGCATCTGCGAAAAACTCATCAGCCGTCACCCTCACGTGTTTGCAACGCCGGACGGCGAGAAACTGACGCCGGAACAGGTCGTCGACATCTGGGGAAAACTCAAGACCGACGAAAAGGCTCGAAAAGCCCGTATTTCATCCCGCATGCAGGAAGTCGAGGCGTTTGCCTCTCCCCTCAAGGCGGCGTTTCACATCCAGGCCGAAGCGGCGACGGTCGGATTCGATTTTCCCGAAGCGCGCGGCGCCGTCGACAAGATTGCGGAGGAAGCGAAGGAACTGGCCGGCACGCTCACCGAGGAAGATGTCGATGCCGCCGAGGACGAACTCGGTGATCTCCTCTTTTCGATCGTCAACGCCGCAAGGCTGCTTGGCGTTGATCCCGAAGAGGCGTTACGACGATCGACGGGCAAGTTCGTCCGCAGGTTCGGCCGCGTCGAGGAAATTGCCGAAGCCGAGGGCGGGTTCAAGGGAAAGTCGATTTCCGAACTGGATACGTGGTGGAACAGGGTGAAGGAGCTCGAAAGCAAAACACGGCGGCCGGCCCGTTGATCAGCGTCCTTCCCTGAGCGACTTCTGAAGCTCGACGAAGCGTGTTCGCCGTTCCGGATCGGTTTCAAGCGCGAGCCCGATGGCGATTTCCTCGAGGGCGTTTTCCCGCCTGTCGGATTTCGCGAGGGCTTGTGCCAACACCAGGCGGGCCTCGCCGTTGTTCGGGTTGTTCAAAAGCGACGACCTGGCCTCCTGTTCCGCCTTGTCGGTCTCGCCGTCCTCGAGGAGAATCGCGGCGAGCAGGGACCGGGACTGGCTGTCGGCGGGCTTGATGCGAATGGCCTGCTGCAGCTGGGCGACGGCGTCGGCGTGGTTCCCTTCGAAATGGAGAACTTTGGCGAGCGAGTAATGGGCTTCGCTGATCCCGGGATTGGCCCTGAGCGTTTCGTTGAGAAACAGCTTCGCGCCAGGGATATCGCCGGCCCGGGCGAGCTTGAGCGCGGTGGCATACTGGAGTTTCGCATCGCGGGGATTGTTGAGGGCGGCCCGCTTGATATCGTCGAGCCGTGAGCCGGGATCTTCGGACGCCGTCGTGCGCCTGCTCTCGAGTTGGTGCCGGAGGGCGGCGATCGCGGCGTTGCGATCCGCGTTGGCTTTCGCGAGATAGGCGTTGTAGGCGGATTCGCGCTTCAGAACGACGTCCGCTTCGGCGATCAGCCGTTCGGCGTCGGCACGCAGGAGGGGGGTTTTGAGCGATGGGAGAAGCGTCCGCATTTGCCGGGAAGCGTCCGAAAACTCGCTGTTGATGAATGCGAGAAAGGGCTTGAGGAACGCCTTCTCCTCGGCGGTCCCTCGCGTCTTCACGAATTTTTCGACGGCCGCGATTGTTCCCTGATCGTCGCGCCCGAGGAGTCCCCGATCCATCGTGAAGGCGGTGCGCAGAAACTTGAAGGCGATGTCCGGGCGGTTCGCCGCCTTTGCGTCGATGGCTGCTTCGAAGAAGATATACGGCAAATTGGGATTCAGGGCATGAAACCGTTCGAGCTCCTGCAGGGCTTCCGTCGTTTTGCCGGACTTCCTGAGAATTCTATAGATGTAATAATACGGTGAGGAATTGCTCTGATCGAGTTTGACGCAGGCGCGAAACATCTCGAGCGCCTTGTCATACTCGCCCGCCTCGAAATGGACGGAGCCGATCCAATAACAATAGCTATAGTTCTTGGAGTGGAGCAGGTCGCCGCGTTCGCGAATTTTGTCGAGCCCCTTTGATGTTCCTGCGGCTTTCATCAGCTTCAGGATGCCGATAAAGGGCTCGAGCTTCGTCGCGTCTTCCTGAATGATGTATTTGTAAGAATCGAGGGCGGTCTTCGGATCGTTCACGACGAGCGAGCAGCGCGCGAGACCCTGGTGGACTTTCAGCAACAGCTGTTTCGGAAGCGGCGCGGTGGTGAGGTCCCTGTAGAGCGTTGCGGCGCGTTCGGGAGCGCCCATCGACTCGAGGGTGTAGGCGAGAGCGTATCCAAAACGGATGTCGCGCTTTTTCTCGAGAGCCTTTTCGAACGCCGAGACGGCCGCGTCGAAGTTCTTCAGACCGGCATGGGCATACCCGAGCAGAGACTGCACGGCGGGATCTTCGTTCGAGGAGACCGGTTCGAGAATCGCCACGACTTCTTCAAAAGCGTTCCTGTCCAGGGCCGCTTCCGCCTTTCTGACGAGATCTTCGGTTTTCTGCGGCGACCGGGAGTCGGCCGTGGCTCTTCCCGGTTTTTGCTGCTGGCCCTTGGGTTGGGTGAAAAAAAACGCCGTAAGCGCGGCGATGAGGACCAGGAGGATCAAAGGAAGTTTCAGCGAATCCATGGAACAAAAATAGCATGATGCCCCCTGGGTGGCAACCTGACGGCGACGGCGTCTCATCGAATGACTTGAAAAAACGGCGATACCGTCCGATAAGAGTGGACGATGGCGAAGACGATTCGCATCGGAGAATGACCATGTTCCGGAGGTGTCATCGATGAAGCTTGAAATAAGGGTCAATGAGACCCCGGGAAACGCCAGAGACGACGAAGTCAGCTCGGTCGCGGCGGAATCGGCCGGCGCGTTGCAGACGATCCAGGCGGGGGGGCAGGATATCGCCATCGACATCGCGCAGGTGCTTGCGGCGAATCAGGCCCTTCTCACGAACATCGCCCGGAAGATGGAGGCGATGGAAACGCGCATGCGCGGCCTGGAATCCGTGATCGAGAGCCAGAAACAGGCGATGCTCGCCTATACCCAGGAGGTCGCGTTGCTGGCGGCCCCCGTCGCGAGACTTGACGTGTGGAAACCCGCAGCTCCCCAACTCGACGAGGCCTGGTTCGGGAAGTTCTCGATGTTCGATCGCATCTTCAGGCCCTATCGCATGCGAAGGCCATCAGCCGAAGAGCATTGATGACGGAAGAGCACAAACCCCGCCGAAAGGCGGGGTTTGTGGGGTTTCGGTGCGGGAAATCAGTTCGCCGGAGGTTCGGATGCCGTTGCTTCCGGCACGACGACGACGTCGCGGGCGTTGGCGTCTTTTTCCAGGTCGAGCGTGCCGTCGGTGAAGGATTTGTAATAGGGGCACGCATCGCATTCCGACTTGTTGTAGACATCCCAGCAGTATTTCATATGAGCCTCCTTGAAGCAGTCCGGTCATCCGTTGCATGGGCAGGTTGCGCCGGAACGGCGTCTGCGCACGGCATGATCTCGGTTTCACGAATTTCGTGGTCGATGTCGAGGGCGGTCATCAGTTCATGGCGATAATTCCCGTTGAGCCAGACGGCCCTTGCCCAGGCGCGGATCGCCTGATCGTTTTGTCCCTGCATCGCCAGATCAACCCCAAGATTGAAATACGCCTGCGGCATATCGGGACATATCTGAACCGCCTCGCGATACGACTCGATCGCTTCGGCGGTTTTACCCTCAGCATCGAGGTCGACGCCCTGCTGAAACTTGATCAGCCCTCGAGATGTTCGTTCCGATTCTTCCATGGATATGCTCCATGCTGAGTATCGGCATGTCCCTGCGTTAACCGAAGCTGATATAATATACCACAAAACGGTCGCAGAATCAAGTCTGAAGCGTAAAATACGCCATTCGAGGCGATCAAGAAATGGATGGGAATGAGTCCAGAAAAAATGATACCCGGTGACCGGACGGGTGAAAATTCGGCTGGAAATGAGACATCGTTCAAGCCATCGAGCAGGAGGAGCAATCATGTTGATCAGACCGTTTCAAAACAAGTTTCCCCGCGTCCACGAATCTGCGTTCGTCGCCGAAACCGCGGCTGTCATCGGAGACGTCGAGATCGGCGCGGGATCGAGCATCTGGTACGGCGTCGTTCTGCGCGGCGATATCAACAGCATTCGGATCGGCGCCGACACGAACATTCAGGACAACGCCATCGTCCACGTCGACGACAGAAGACGGGGCGGTGACGACGGTGGAACGGTCATCGGAGACCGCGTCACGGTCGGACACGGCGCGATCATCCATGCCTGCCGCATCGGCGACAACTGTCTGATCGGGATGGGGGCCGTCGTCCTCAGCAGGGCAAAGATCGGCGAAAACTGCATCGTCGCGGCCGGCGCGGTGGTGAAAGAGGGGATGGTCGTTCCCCCGAACTCGCTTGTCGCCGGGATGCCCGCGGTGGTCAAGGCGACGCTGACGCCAGAAAAAATCGCGGGATTGGCCGCGCACGCCGTCAGATATGCGGAGCTGGGAAACGAGTTTCGCCGCTCGTCCTGATCAGGCTTTGTCGGGCCGCCACAGCCCGTCGGGGTTCACGCCGAGCATGCCGGCGCGATAGCTTCGCTCGTCCATTTTCTGCAGCCGTTCGGCCTGCGCTTTCGAAATGAGATCGTATTTCCGCTGACGATCGAGGGCGTCGGCGATCTCATCGAGTCCTTCATTCCGCATCATCCAGTCGATCCGGTCGAATCGGGAAAGATCGAGCGGCAGGGTGTAGCCGCGCAGAGTCTTTTCCCCTTCGATATTGTAGAAATCCTCGAAATATGACATGACGAGCTCGCGGAGGGTTTTATAGATCGGCTCTCGGAAACGGAGACCGACGAAATTCGATTTTGCGATCGCTCCCCAGAAACCGTCTTCCCTGAAAAGCGCCAGCAGGTGGTCGTCGTCACGCTCGGCGAGCATGTCGAGAACGCAGGGCGTGTAGCCGAGACGCCGCAGAGCGGCCGCCGCGAAAAGGGCCCCGTCGAAACAGTGCGCCTTGCGGTCGCGGATGACGCTGCGGGGACAACGATAGATGGGATCGGCACTGTAGGGGATCTCGTCAAGAAAGGCCTGGATTGCGAAGGGGGTAGCCAGCGGCCGGAAGATCTCGAGTTCCCTGTCGGTCCAGTGTCGGGTGTCGTGGCGTTCGTCTTTGTTCATTGCAGCGTCTCCTACGTTGATCGGCGGTGCCGGAGGTTCACGATCGTTTCACTGGATCGATCGTGATGGCGGGTTCGGGCCTGACGATGCAGGCCGCTTCGCACGCTCCGCAGCCGACGCATCTGCCGGCGTCTACCATGGGTTCGACTGTATTCTTCATGAAATATATTGCAGAGAATTGTTTTGGGCAGGCGTCGCGGCAAAGAGTGCAGGACTCCCCGGACGCCCGGAGGCAGGACTTCCCGGAAACGTTCGCAAGGCCGATGCGTCCGAATCTGCCCGAAGAGGACGCGCGAAGAGCGCCGCTCGGGCATGAGGCGATGCAGGGGGCGTCTTCACACAGGCGGCAGTAGGTATCGCGAAGCAGCATGAACGGGGTCCCCTCGTCGAACGAGCCGGGTGTCAGAACCCGTTTGATCGCGAAAAATCTGCAGGCCGTGGCGCAAGCGCCGCATCTGATGCAGGTCTCGAGAAACGCGCCCTCGGCGACGGCTCCCGGCGGGCGGACGTAGGTCGGAAACATGCGGACAAGCCCATCCAGGCTTTCGCCGAAAAGGGAATCGAGGATCGTGCCCAGAAAACCGGCGGCGGATGTCATGCCGCGACGAAGAAATTCGGCGCGGGTCAGAGGAGCGGGCTGGCTTTGACGGTTCGAATCGTCAGCCATCGGACAGTCCCTTTGCGAAAGAATGCCATCGTTCGAGCGGAAGCGAATGCATCATCACCGTTGAACCTATCATATCCCGGGTCGCTCTGCCACTGCGGGGCATCGATGGGTGTGCGGGAGGAAGGATGTGCTCATGTGGAGGATGACAACAGCCGATGAAGTGAATGGAGGTGTCGATGGAAGGTCGGATTCTCGACGAGTTGATCCTGGAAGTGGTGGCGATCTGCCTCATCGGAGGGATCATCCTGTCCTGGATCGGCTGGAAGGTCATTCGGTGGAGCGTTGGAAAACTGTATTTTCTCTGGCGTTCGAGAAAAGCCGGGGTCTTGCTTCAGGACGAGAACGGGATCATCGAAGAAGTTCGCTGGGGGTGCTTCAGAATCTCGGGAAAAGAGTTTCAGAAGGACATCCGATGCGTCGTTCACGAGCCGAGCCTCTGGACGGACCGCAGAGGCCACGTTCTCGATGAAGAGATGATCACCGGCGTCTGGGAAAAGGATATCGAGGTTCTCGTCATCGGTCTTGGGATTGACGGGGCTTTGCAATGCCCGTTGGATCTTCAGGACCGACTTCGGAAACGCGGAATCCGTGAAATCGTCGCCAAGCCGACCGTCGAGGCCTGTCGCATCTTCAATTCGTATATCAAATCCGGACGGCGGGCGGCTCTGCTCGCACATGGGACTTGCTGATGCAAGGGATTTGCTGAGTTGCCTGAAAGATTCGTACCATATTATACTGATCGTACAGGAGAAACAATGTGGGAATGAGTGCCAAACGCAATGTTGTCCTAGGTATTGTCATTCTTCTCCTGTCTTTTTCATCGGCCGTATTCGCGGAAGATGAAGTTGACAAGCTCATTCTCCAGGTCAAAGGCGAAGCGCAGTTTTTCGATGCCGAAGGAAAGGAACTCGGGTTCTTCGCCTCGTGGAGCATCAGGCATTTCGACGAGCAGTGCAGGATCGCTGCGGCCACGCTTCTCGGTAGGAAGGGCGGGTTGGCTGCCAAGGCCGTCGATCCGCTCATCATGATCCTGAAAAACGGTCCGAACGATATCGATACCGGTGACGGTATCCTGCCGATGCGCTCCTCGGTTGCGCTTGCCCTCGGAAGAATCAACGACCCAAAGGCGATCGGCCCCCTGCTGGAAAAGCTGAAACAGCCCGAGCCCGCCGCCGTCCTGAACAGCACCAGTCTCGCTTCCGGTTCGACTCCGAAGACGGGGCTGGAACAGGAGGCCATCGTGAGAGCCCTGGGAATGTTTGGCGGACAGGCGAAGGAAGCTGTTCCCGTTCTCGAAGAGCTCCAGCGGCAGACGACGAATGAATCCCTGAAAAAAACGATAGAAAACACGATATATCGAATTCAAAACGACAAGTTCATCATGCCGGAAGATTTCTACTGATCCCGGAGACTGAACCTTGAACTCTCTCCCGCGATCGCGGGATGCACTGGAGAATCGGCATGGATGCGACGCCTCGCGGAATTCGCCCTCATATCGCACTTTTCGGTCGCCGGAATGTCGGCAAGTCCTCGCTCATCAATGCCCTGACCGGGCAAAAGATCGCGCTCGTTTCTGATGTGGCGGGGACGACGACGGATCCCGTCTACAAAAACATGGAAGTGCTGCCGCTTGGCCCCGTCGTTTTCATCGACACAGCCGGCCTCGACGACGTTGGCGAACTCGGCGCGATGAGGGTCGAGGCCACGAAAGCCGTCCTGAAGAAGACGGACCTCGCCCTGGTTGTTCTCGAGCCGGCGGAGACGCTCGACGCATGCGAAAAGGAGCTCCTCGCCACCCTGGCTGCGGCAGGAACTCCGCGCATCGTGATCGTGAACAAATGCGATGACGGTTCCGTGCCGGGCGCTCTTGCGGAGCAACTGCGGGGCATGGACATAGCACCGTTGCCCGTCAGCGCGAAAACCGGCTTGGGAATCGATATCCTGCGCGGCACGCACATCACGCAGAAACTGAAGGATTTCGAGCCGGGAGCGATTCTCGCAGATCTTGTGAAGCCCGGAGATTTCGTCGTCCTGGTCGTTCCGATCGATTCCGCCGCTCCCAAGGGGCGGATCATCCTTCCGCAGGTCCAGGCGATTCGTGATCTGCTCGACGGCGGATGCGTTTCCGTCGTCACGCGGGAACACGAGCTTCGCGCCGCGATCGCCGGCCTGGCGAAGCCTCCGGCGCTCGTCGTCACGGATTCCCAGGTGTTCAGAAAGGTTTCCGAGGATATTCCAAAGGGAACGCCGTTCACCAGCTTCTCCGTCGTGTTCGCCAGATACAAAGGCGATCTCGCGACGTATATCGAAGGCATCAGGGTGCTTGACCGGCTGAAGCCCGACGCGAAAATTCTCATCGTCGAAGCTTGCACTCACCACCAGATGCCGGATGACATCGGACGGGTGAAGATTCCGCGCTGGATGCGCGAAAAGTTCGGTCCGGCCCTCCAGTTCGAGTATGCCCGCGGCTCGGCCCTTCCGGCCGACCTCACATCCTTCGACCTGGCCGTCCAGTGCGGCGGATGCATGGCGAACAGGCGCGGCATCCTGTCGCAGATGTCGGCCGTGGCGGAGGCTGGCGTCCCGATCACCAACTACGGCATCCTGATCGCCTGGCTCCACGGTGTGCTGGATGACGCCGTCCGGCCTTTTGGCCTCCGTCTCGGGGCGTGACCGTCCGAAGTGAGCCGCCGGCCGTCTTGAAGTCGCATTCGGTGACGCCGCCTGACGGGGCTCGATTGCAAATACCATTACATATATATGATCAAGTATGAAGATGCGAAGCGGTTGATGCTGACGAGCGCCGGCCGCACGGCCGTCGAACGCGTCGGGCTTGATGATGCGGATGGGCGGATCCTGGCGGAGGATATCGTGTCGGACGTCGACATGCCGCCATTCAACAAGTCGGCCATGGACGGCTATGCATGTCGTCGCGAGGATCTCGGTCTCGACGGGCTGACGGTGATCGACGAGATACCCGCCGGTTGTCAGCCGGGACGGGAAATCCGTCCCGGAACCTGCGCCCGCATTTTCACGGGCGCGCCCGTGCCTGAAGGGGCGGAAACGATCGTCATGCAGGAGCACGTCGAGCGGGTTGGGAACCGCATACGGATCGTGAAAGTTGACGCAGCGCAAAATATCTGCTTCCGGGGGGAGGATGTTCGCGCCGGTGATATCGTTCTCCGGCGCGGCGACCGCATCTCCCCGACCCATATCGCCGTCTTGGCGACCGTCGGGTCGACACGTCCTCTGGTGGCGTGTCGGCCGCGAGTGACGCTGTTCTCCACCGGAAGCGAGCTTGTCGAGCCGCATGTGAAACCCGGAGCCGCCCAGATCCGCAACAGCAATGGTGGCCAGCTTGCCGCACAAATCAGAAGCGCAGGAGCCCTTCCCCGGAACGGCGGGATCCTCGCGGATGATGAAGCGATGATGACCGAGGCCTTTCGACGCGCGATGTCGTCATCCGACCTGATCGTCGTGAGCGGCGGCGTCTCGACGGGCGAGTATGACCTTGTGCCGGGAATTCTCGGCAAGCTCGGCTTCGAGATCGTGTACAAGAGCGTCGGCATACAACCCGGCCGCCCGACGTTGTTTGGGAAATGCGATTCGGTCTTCTGCTGCGGCCTGCCCGGAAATCCCGTCGCTTCGTATGTGATGTTCGAACTGCTCGTGAAGCCATTCATCTTCAGGATGATGGGACATGCATACCGGCCGCTGGTCGTCGAGGCCCGCGTGGCGGCACCGCTGAAACGTGATGGGGCGAAACGGCAGGCCTGCATTCCGGTTCGATTCCTGGCTCCCGATCTCGTCGAACCGCTCCCGTATCACGGTCCGGCTCACATCAGCACGATGGTCGATGTTGAGGGACTGATTGTAACTCCTCCCGGCGGCATTTCTCTGGAGGCGGGGGAGCGGATACAGATACAGACGATTCCCCGGTAATGGCAACGGCAGTTCCCGTGAAAAAGCGATGAAAAATGCGGTGACGATCGTCACCGCATCGATTCACTGAAGGCGGGAGGTTATTCAGCGGTCGGGGCCGGAGCGAGTTCCCCCTGCGGTTCGGGGACGAGGAGACCGAGTCCGACGACGGTCCAGCCGGCCAGAATGCCGAAGGTCGCAAGAACTGCCGGATTGTTGGCGAGTGTCAGAATGGAAGCGTCAACGCCCATGGCGCGAGCCGTAGCGGGAAGAGCGTATCCGAACACCGAGGCGATGATGCCGGTCGTCACGAGCCATCTGCTCGCCTTGGGAAAAAAGAGGCCGCAGCAGATTGGAAGGAACGTTGCGGTGAACAGCAGATAGACGCCATACTGAGCGAAGATGGCCACCGAGCCTCCCGTCGGATTCCGAAGCTGATACCAGGCCATCCCGACGCTCGCGATGCCGGCGATGACGAGAGCCGTCCGGCCGAAGGCGAGCGCCCGGCGGGAGACCGTTTCCGGATCTTCGCCGGGGACGGGCGTGCGAAGGGCAAGATACAAATCCGATGAAAAGATGGCGGACAATGCCAGGAGGAGACCTTCGAGGGTCGATATGCCGGCGCAGAGCAGACCAATGGCGATCAGCACCTGGACGGGACTCGAAAAATTCGCGGCGATATAGGAGGGAACCACCTTGTCCATGGTGACGACCTGGGTCAGCGTGGCGCGGGCATAGAGACCGACGACGAGGACGGAGAGAAAGACGGTGCCGGCAACGACGGCGGTCGCAAGATACTTCTTCACCTGAATGTCGTTCTTGAGCATCAGCGATTTGGCGAGAATATGCGGCTGGCAGACGATGGCGAGCCCGACCAGGAAGTTGCAGACGAACACCTCGAAGACGTTCCGGAAATAGAGAGAGGCCGGATTCGTCAACCCGGTCAGCTGCGGATCGATGTTGCCGATGGCCGCCAGGAGTCCTCCTTCTTTCCATAAGAGGGGCAGGCCGCTTCCGATCAGGATCAGGGCGACGACCAGCATGATGACCGCCTGCAGGGCGTTTGTGTAGGTCGATGTGTTGGCGCCGCCGATAAGGGTGTAGCTGAAGACGAACACCATGACGGCGACGACCAGCCAGGACAGAGCCGATACGCCCTGGACCTGAAGGAGAGATCCCAGGGTGAGCGCAAGGGCGACAGCGATGAGCACGATGAAGCTCATGAGCGAGAGGGAAAGCAGCGCAAAAAAGACTCGAAGCCCCGTGGATTCGTATCGGGCTCCGATCCACTGGGGAATCGTCAGTGCCTTCACCTTGCTGCCGACCATGCGAAACCTGTTGGAAAGGATGACCAGTCCGAGCATGATGCCCGCGCCTGCTGCAAGCCCGTATCCGAGGAGGGCGGACAATCCGTAGTTATAGACGAGGCCGGGGTTGACCACGAACGTTGCGACGCTCGTCAGCTGGGCGGTGAGCGAAAGGCCGATCCAGACAGGGCCGATGTCGCCGGTGCCGACGGTAAAACTCGAGAGATCTTTTGTGCGGCGCATGCCACGGACCGTCAGATACAAGGTGACGGCAACATACAGCGAAAGACCGATGAAAACGATGCTAGAGTGTCCCATGTTCCCTCCCGAAAAACTCTGTGTGATTGCTTTGCAAAATAGATGATGCCATATCCGCAGCGAAAAAGCAATAAAAATTTGTGCAGTGCAGTATCGCGCGGGCGGATCGCGTGAAAATGCCTGGGCAGGAGGTGGACGGAGGACATCGCGGGTGATCCGGAGGCATTCCGGAGCCCCGCGTATGGGCGTCCGAAAAAGGGGGTGAAAGTCAGCGGTTTGCGGTTTCTGTCACCGAAAGGGGGGAGGCGAGGAGTTCCGCGGGGCAGGCGGGAACGGCGGCGAAGCGACCTTTCGCGTCGAGGCGGAGGCGGGAGAACGGCATTTGCGGATCGTGAGTGAAGAAGAGATACCCGTCCCGCCGGGCGACGGCGTTCAATAACGACTGTTTTTCTTCGAGGAGAAGCTCGGGAAACCGGTCGTACCCCATCGAAATCGTCGGCAGGACCCAGGCGGCTCCGGGGATCAGGTCGGCGACGAAGGCGAGTGGGGCGGCGGGAGCTTCGATCCACGAGATCAACATGCCCGGCGTATGGCCGTCAGAGATCGTGAAGTGGACGAGCGGGGCGAGATCCGACTCGCCCGAGTCGGGGATGAGCGTCACGCGGCCGGACTTCTCGAGAAGATCGTTCAGGACCGGAACGAACGAGGCGCGGTCCCGGGCATGCGGTGTACGGGCGCGCCGCCATTGCTTTTCACCGATATAATATCGCGCGTTCGGGAACAGCAGACGGGGTTCTCCGTCTTCGAACGCCGACAGCATGCCGCCCGCATGGTCGAAATGGAGGTGAGAGAGTACGACGGCGTCGATATCCTCCTCGCGAATGCCGGCGGTGAACAGGCTCGCGAGAAGCATGTGGTGAGCCGGGTTGACGCCGAACCGTTCCTTCATCTTCGGATCGAAAAACGCCCCGATGCCTGCTTCGAACAGGACGGTCCGGTTGTCGTCGGTTTTCGCGAGGAGCGAACGGCAGGCAAGGTCGATACGGTTGCATTCATCGGGCTTCGACCAATTCTTCCACATCTCTCGCGGCGCGTTCCCGAACATCGCTCCGCCGTCGAGCCGCTGACGGTTGCCTTCGAGGCCGGTCAGAAACGTGATTTTCGGCATGTTCGTTCCGTTCGTCAGACCGAACGGCGATACTGGCCGCCGACCGTGAACAGCGTCTCGGTAATCTGGCCGAGTGTGGCATAGTTTACAGTATTCAACAACTCTTCGAAGATGTTCCCGCCGGCGAGGACGACGTCACGCAGACGGCTCAGGGCTTCGTCGCACTTCTTCGCATGCTTCCGCTTGAAGCCGTCGACGCGGCCGAGCTGCTCGCTCTTCTCGTCCGCCGTCGCGCGGGCGAGTTGGATCTCGACCTTCCCGCCGAGTTCGTCCTGCTGCGGATTCAGATAGGTGTTCACACCGATGATCGGCAGTTCTCCGGTATGTTTGAGCATCTCGTAGTGCATGCTCTCGTCCTGGATCTTCGCCCGCTGATATTGGGTTTCCATCGCCCCCAGGACGCCTCCGCGCGAGTTGATGCGGTCGAACTCGGCAAGCACGGCCTTCTCGACCTCGTCGGTCAGCCACTCGACGAAGTAACTTCCCTGCGTCGGGTTCTCGTTCTTCGCCATGCCATACTCGCGGTTGATGATCAGCTGGATCGCCATGCTGCGGCGAACGCTCTCTTCGGTCGGCGTCGTGATCGCCTCGTCGTAGGCGTTCGTGTGCAGAGAATTCGCGTTCTCGTTGACGGCGAGCAGTGCCTGGAGAGTGGTGCGGATGTCGTTGAACTGGATCTCCTGGGCGTGCAGCGATCTACCGCTCGTCTGGCAGTGGTATTTCAGCTTCTGTGACCGCTCGTTCGCATGGTAGCGGTTGCGCATCGCGATCGCCCAGATGCGCCGCGCGACCCGGCCGATGACCGAATACTCGGGATCCATGCCGTTGCTGAAGAAGAACGAGAGATTCGGGGCGAAGTCGTCGATCTTCATGCCGCGGCTCAGGTAATACTCGACGAACGAAAAGCCGTTCGCCAGCGTGAACGCGAGCTGGGAGATCGGGTTCGCGCCGGCCTCGGCGATGTGATAGCCGGAGATGCTGATCGAATAGTAGTTCCTGACTTCGTTCCTGATGAAGAACTCCTGGATGTCGCCGAGCATCTTGAGCGCGAAGTCGATCGAGAAAATGCAGGTGTTCTGAGCCTGATCTTCCTTCAGGATGTCGGCCTGGACCGTGCCGCGAACGGTCTTCAGCGTGTCGGCGCGGACCTTCGCTCTTTCTTCCGCGGTCAGCGGCGAGCCCTTCGCCGCTTCGGCCTTCGAAACCTGCTGGTTGACGGCGTTCGACAGATAGAATGCCAGCATGATCGGCGCGGGGCCGTTGATGGTCATGCTGACGCTGGTGTTCGGGTCGCACAGATCGAACCCGGCGAACAGATCGCGCATGTCCTCGATCGTGGCGATGCTGACGCCGCTCTCGCCGACCTTGCCGAACACGTCGGGCCGTTCCTGCGGGTCCTGGCCGTAGAGGGTGACGCTGTCGAACGCCGTAGACAGGCGCTTGGCCGGGTCGTTTGCGGTCAGGAAATGGAACCGCCTGTTGGTTCGCTTCGGCCCGCCTTCACCGGCGAACTGCCGCTTGGGGTCTTCATCGGCGCGCCTGAACGGGAAAACGCCTGCGGTGTAAGGGAACGAGCCGGGCACGTTCTCCTCGCGAATGAACTTCACGAGTGTTGCGTAATCGTCGGTGTCGGGAATCGCGACGCGGGGAATCTTCAACCCCGACAGAGACACCGTGTGCGTCGGCACCTCGAAGGTTTTCCCGCGGACGGCGTAGCGGAACACCTCGCCACGGTAATTCGCCGCCGTCTCGGGCCATGTCAGCAGGGCGCTCTGCATGCGCGGGGGAAGCTTGCCCCACGCCTCGTCGCGCTGCCGGCGAAGCTCATCGCGCGTCTCTTCGCCGCTCACGAGGCCGAGAGCGGTCTCGCATGCGTGCGCCTGTTTCGCGGCGAGCGCCTCGCACGCGGTTTCCTCGTGGTAGGAACGGACGGCGTTGGCAATCTCGGCAAGATAGTTCGTGCGATTCTGCGGTATGATCGGAGCGATATTACTCGTGCGTCGGGCGCATTTGAGTTCGACAAGAGGCTGCCAGGCATCGACGCCGCCGCGGCGATTCAACACGGCCTGGAGTTCGCGATACAGGCCGTTCGCGCCGTCGTCGTTCCAGGCGCTTGCCATGGTGCCAAACACCGGCATCGTTTCGGGCTCGATATATTTGCCCTCGTATCTGGTGCGGCGAAGCTGGCGGCAGACATCGCGCCAGGCGTCCTCGGAACCGCGCCGGTCGAACTTGTTGATCGCAATCAGGTCGGCGAAATCGAGCATGTCGATCTTCTCGAGCTGCATGGGGGCGCCGAACTCGCTGGTCATCACATACAGGGCCACGTCGGCGATGCCGAGGATGCCCGTGTCGCCCTGGCCGATGCCGCTCGTCTCGACGACGATCAGGTCGAAGCCGGCGGCGCGGGCGAGGCTGACCGAGTCGGCGATGGCGTCTGACAATTCGCTTCCGCTCTGCCTGGTGGCGAGACTGCGCATGAACACATGCGGGTGATCGATCGCATTCATGCGGATACGGTCGCCGAGCAGGGCGCCGCCGGTTTTCTTCTTCGACGGGTCGATGCTGAACACGCAGTAGCGGCGGTCGGGATACTCAAGACGGAAGCGCCGGATCAGCTCGTCGGTGAGGCTGCTCTTGCCGGCCCCGCCAGGGCCCGTCACGCCGAGCACGAGGGGCGGTTTGCCCACGTGATTCGCGCCGGCGCTCTCGAGCGTCGTTGCGCGGCGGCCCTTCTCGAGTTGTTCCAGGATCTTCTTCGGAAGCGCCGTGCGCGACGTTTCGAGGAGGGTGAGCGCTCGCGCGAGACGGATCGGTTCATCGGCCTTGACGGGACCGGTTCCGAGTTCTTTCGGCCAGGCGGAGAACGCGTGGTCGCACCGCTCGAGGATGTCGGAGATCATCC
Organism: Candidatus Ozemobacteraceae bacterium; assembly: GCA_035373905.1. Classification (NCBI taxonomy): domain Bacteria; phylum Candidatus Rifleibacteriota; class Candidatus Ozemibacteria; family Candidatus Ozemibacteraceae; species Candidatus Ozemibacteraceae bacterium. The sequence continues at coordinate 26,656 of DAOSOK010000016.1, forward strand.
CCTGGAGGCCCATTTTACGGCCGTCCTCCGGGGAGTAGATGCGCGTGACGCCGACCGCGTGGAGTTCTTCGGCTTCCTGCGGAAGGATGACGCCGCCGCCGCCGCCGAAGATCAGAAGGTCTTTCCGGCCCGCCTCGTCGGCGCACGCGCGCAGGTATTTGAAGAACTCCATGTGACCGCCCTGGTAGGAACTGACCGCCACCGCATGGACGTCTTCCTGGACGGCCGCATCGATGATCTCGCGGACACTGCGGTTGTGGCCGAGGTGAATCACCTCGGCGCCGCCCTGCTGGAGTAGACGACGCATGATGTTCACGGCGACGTCGTGGCCGTCGAAGAGAGATGTGGCGGTGACGATCCGGACCTGGTTCCGGGGCTTGTAAATGCTCTTGTCGCTCATGGCGTTCCTCAACGATGAAGAATATGACGATGGAATATTATATCAGAAAGAATACTCCTTTGGCCGCAGCGACCGTTGACGCATCGTCCCGCGCTGCACGGAACCCGGGCGGCCGACCGCCTGGGCACCGCTCTCAGGCCGCCGGGGGTTGGTAGGAACCCCAGCGAAGGGCCAGGGTGCCCCAGCTGAGTCCGCCGCCGAACCCGGCGAACAGGACGAGGTCGCCTTCCTTGATGCGGCCGGCCTGAAGGGCTTCGTGGAGACAGATCGGGATCGTCGCGGCGACGGTGTTACCGTATTTGTCAAGGTTGACGAAGAACTTGTCCAGCGGGCAGTTGAACCGGCCGGCCGCCGACTCGATGATCCGGATATTGGCCTGGTGAGGGATGATAAGCTTGACGTCGTCGAGCGTCAGGTTGTTCCGACTGAGAACCTGTTCGATCATGTCGCCGACGATGCGGGTCGAGAACTTGAACACGTCCTTCCCGTTGATCTTGACGTAATGCTGACGCTTCTCGACAGTCTCGGCTGATGTCGGCAGTTCGGTGCCGCCCGCCGGAATGGTGATGTGTTCGGAACCGCCGCCGTCGGCTCCCAGGAGGGCGTCGAAGATGCCTTCCCGCTCGTTCTTCGCGGGGCCGAGAACCATCGCTCCGGCGCCGTCGCCGAACAGGACGCAGGTGTTGCGGTCGGTGAAATCGATCACCTTCGACAGGATGTCCGCCCCGATGACGAGAACGTAGTCATACATGCCCGTCGCGATGAAGTTTGCGCCGATCGTCGCCGTGTAGACGAATCCCGAGCAGGCGACCTCGATGTCGCACGCGGCGGCGTTTTTGCAACCCAGTTTGTGCGCGATGACCGCCGATGTCGCGGAGATCGGCCGGTCGGGGGTGAAGGTGGCGAGAAGCACGGCTCCGATCTGATCGGGCCTGATACCGCTGTTGCGGAGGGCCATCTCGGCGGCGTGAATCGCGATGTCGGAGGTTTTCTGACCCGGTTCGACAAGCCTGCGCTCACGAATGCCCGAGCGGGTGACGATCCACTCGTCCGTCGTGTCGACCATCTTCTCGAGGTCGAAATTCGTAAGTCGCTTTTCCGGAAGATACATTCCGGTTCCTATGACGGTGGCCTGCCGAAGGGTACGCATGTCGGTGCTCCTGTAGGATGGTCTCTTCCAAGGGTGGAATCGAGGGAAAAAAGGTGTCTGAATCTACTTGAACGAGACATCAAAGTCAAGACGTCCTCCACGACCGGTTATCACCCTGACGGGAACGGCGTGAAGCGGGATGAAAAAATCGACAAACCATAGTACAATACTCGTAAAAGATTGGGGCGGAGGATCGGTTCTCATGAGACACCCGTTAGTCCCGTGTCTGGTTTGTTTCGCGCTCTTCACGGCAGTTCCGGGAACCGCTCAGCCGGACGTTCCTGACCTGCTTACCGGGCAACCCCGCGCCGCAGCCGCATTTGCAACCGGGACCGCCGATACGCGGCAAGCTCATCCGATCGACCGCGAGATTTACGCTCTCCTCGAAAAAGACCCTTCGACGGCCGGGCAGATGCAGGCGTTCGAACGCGGGATCGAGCTCTGGGATGCCGAGCTGAACAGAGCCTACAAGACGCTTTCCGCAAAACTCGGCGAGGAAGACCGCAAGGCGCTCAAGGATGCCCAGAGAGCCTGGATTGCCTTCCGCGATGCGGAATTCAGGCGGACCGACCGCCTCTATGGCGGGAAGGACGGCTCGATGTTCATCCCGATGAGTGTCGCTGCGCGGATGGAGCTGGTCAGGGCGCGGGCGCTGGAACTCGTGCAATCGATCGAGATACTCGGCATGTGAGCCACGGCCGCCGGGCCGCGAGAGGTGATGAAAAATGACGGGAAAACTGCAGTACAAAGTGGATTTCGGTCTCGCCCTGGGGATCATCGCGTTCTGCTGGCTGACGGTCAAAGCCTCGCTGCAGATCGAGGACGGGCCGCTGATCTCGATTTACGGGTATCCCTACTATTGGCTCTGGTGGGATCCGGCACGGTTCAAGATGCTGGTGATCAATCCCTTGAGCCTGTTCGCGAATTTCATGCTGTACGTCGGCACAATCGGTGTGGCCGGAAGTTTTCTCGCGTTCTGGGGCCGCTACATGACTTTCATGATCATTCTCCGCTTCGCCCTGTGGATTCTGGCGGTGGTGTCGATGATCCACTTCCTGGGCTTTTTCTACCATGCCGGCCTCACGATCGAATGGGTTTTACCGAAAGGGACGATTTTTGGCGAGGCGTGGTATATTCTTCGGAGCATTCCGTTCTGATCCGATCGGTCGGGCGTTCAAAAAACGTTCGGCGCAGCGAAAGTATCATAAAGTCATAAATACATCATAGCATATATATGGATCCCGTTACGCATACGATCATGAGCGCCGCCCTCGTCCGGGCCGTTTTTGCCGACGTCGATCAGCGCCGGGGGCTGCTTCTCGGCGTCATTGCAGGCACGTTTCCCGACATCGACGTCCTATTCCGGTCGCTCGGAGAAGGGCCGCTGGACGGGATGCTGCTGCACCGGCATTTCACGCACAGCGTCTTTTTCGCGCCCGCAGGCGCTCTCGTCTGCGTGCTCCCGTTCCTGTTCTGGAAGGACGAGCGGGAGCGATGGCGACGGCTCTGGGGAGTCGCTTTGACATTGTATCTGGCGCATCTCTTCATGGACGTCTGCACGAGCTACGGGACGCTCCTGTTCTGGCCGTTTTCTGGCCGTCGCCACGCGTTCGACGTCATATCGATCTGCGATCCGATCCTCATCGCCGTCTTTTTTGCAGGGCTGGTGTGGAGTTTTCGGCCGGCGCGGCCGCTCGCGGCGGTCATTGCCACGCTTCTCGCCGTCGGCTGGCTGACGCTCGGCTGGAGCCAACGCGACAAGGCGCTCGAACTCCAAAAGACGATGGCGGCCAAGCGCGGCCACGTCGTCACGCACGGCCGGGTGACGCCGATGCTGTTCAGCATCACCCGTTGGCGTTCGATCTATCGCACCGGCGACACCCTGGTCGCCGACTCGGTCGAGACTCCGTTTTTCGGCCAGGCCGTCTCGGGCGATTCTTCGACGGTGCCCCTCTACCGCCTACCGTCAGAAGGGGATCCCTCGTTCGATGCGCAGATGCGCGCCGACGTGGCGAAATTCTCCGACTTCGCCGATGGGTTCGTCGCCGTGGCACCGGGGACGGACGGCATCATCAGCGACATGCGGTATTCGCTGAACGCCGGGGCCTTCAGGCCGCTCTGGGGAATCCGCCCCCGCGCCGGGCGCCCGGCCGAGTTTGTCAGGCTGGGGGATTCGCCGCTGAAGGTGATCGACGAAATGAGCCGGGACGGCCGGGGAACGCCGGCCTCGGGAAAACACGCGAAGCCCTGATCAGCCTTTCGTCAGTGACTTCCACGAGGGCGGCAGGCTCTTCTCGATCTCGACGCCTTCGAACGGTTTTCCCGCCCGCGCGCCGACGGCTTTTGCCCATTCCGACATGCCGGCAAGGCCGGCCTCGAGCGAAACCGGGTCGTCGGTGAGTCCGAACGCCTCACGCACTTTTTCGTGGGAGGCGAAGGCGTGGACGACTTCGTTCCGGGCGGGAAGATGGCGGATCTCGACGCGGGTGCCCATCGCATTCATGACGGCCAGGGCGAGATCGTTCACGGAGACCGGCCGGTCGGCGCCGACGTTGAACACCTGGTTGCGGGCCGACGGAACATCTATACTTCTCGCTATAATGGGAGCGACGTCGTCAATATGGCTGAACGCTCGGGTCTGAGATCCGTCGCCGAAGATCGTCAGCGGCTTCCCCTGCATGATCTGGTTCATGAAGATCCCGATCACGTTCCGGTAGGGATCCCCGAGATTCTGGTTCACGCCGTAGACGTTGTGGGGTCGGAAAACGATCCAGTCGAGGCCGAACATCTCATGCGCCGCCCGCAGGTCGAGCTCCACCGCGTATTTTGCGATGCCGTAGGGGTCTTCAGGCTGGGGAACGAGTTCTTCCGTCATGGGAAGCTGGTTGCGGCCATACACCGCGATCGAGCTCGTGAAGACGAAACACCTCACGCCGTGCCGGACGGCGGCGTTGATCAGCGTGACGCTCGCAAGCAGGTTGTTCGTGTAATTGAAGCAGCGGATGAAATGCGAAAGCCCCTCTGCCGCATACGCCGCGAGATGAAAAATGCAGGTGAAGGCATGGTCTTCGAACAGTCTCTCGATGAGGCCCGAGTCGCCCGCATCCCCCGCGATGAACCGGGCCCCCGCCGGCACGTTATCTTCGAAGCCGCCCGAAAGGTCGTCCACGACGACCACGTCGTGCCCGGCCGCGATGAGATGACGGGCCACGTGCGATCCGATGAAGCCGGCCCCGCCGGTCACGAGAATCGACTGTTTTTCCATGCGTCCGTCCACCTTCAGCTCGGGCAGAACTCTTCGAAGCACTCGCGGATGAGCGCGATGCGCCTGACGATGCGATCCATTTCGAGAACGAGTTCGTCGTTGTCGGGATTGTAGGCGGGGTCTGCGAGAATCTCGTTGCGCCGCCTGTCGAGAAGATCGAACAGGGCGTGAAGCTGGCGGCAGAGGGTCTCTGCGGAGTAGTCGGACTTCTTCTTCGAACGGGCCGGTGCGGAGCCTGTGGGCATACGAAGCCTCCGTGAGGGAAGTGACGCTATCATACCACACGGTATCCGTGTCGATTCAGGTCGAGTTGCCGGAAGATGAAAAACGGTTCCGGACACAGGTCCGGAACCGTCGAACGAAGTGGGCGATTACTTCTGATCGGCCTTCGCGGCGGCGTTGAGCTCGATGACTCGCTGGAAGGCCTTTTCGGCTTCGGCCGTCTTGCCGGCCTTGCGGAACATGTCGCCGAGCGTCAGAACCATGCGGGAAGCGGTTTCGGGGTTGTCGTTCTTCGTTTTCTCGACACCCTCGTTCAGGATTGCCTCCGCCTCGGCTATTTTATTGTTTTTGAGATAGATCTGTGCGATCTCGATGTAGACGCGGCCGATCTGATCGGATACCTTGCGCTTCGCTTTCTCGTCGGTCACCGAGTTGGCCAGTTCGAGAATTTTCTTGAGCTGTACGACGGCTTCATCGCTTTTGCCCTGTTCGATATACAGGTCGGCGAGTTTCTTGTGCGCTTCGGACGTCATGCGGAGTGCTGCGAGTTTCTTATGGGTCTCGGGATCCATTTGCTCACGCATGCCGCGAGGCCCCATCCCGGGACCGCCCGGCCCCATGCCGGGACCACCCGGCCCCATGCCGGGACCACCCGGCCCCATGCCGGGACCACCCGGCCCCATGCCGGGACCACCCTGGCCCATCATCTCCGGACCTTCCCCGGGAGGCGGTTCCTGAGACCACGCCATGCCGCTCAACGCGAGGACGAATACGAGGACGATACCGCTCAACCATTTGACAGATCTTCCCATAAAGCCTCCTTGTCGTTCTCGAGGAACGAAAAATGTGGACTCGGTTCGAGGAAACTCCAATCGTAAGAGTCGGGATCGGCGCCGTCGGTTACAGCCGGTGAGAATTCCTGCATCTCTTCGACGAACGTGTATTCGGAAAGGGCTTCGGGGCCTTGCTCGAGGCCGGGTTCGAGAAAGGAATACTGCTCGATGACGGGAGCGCCTTCCGGAAGTGCCGGCATCGGAGCCGACCGGATGACGATCAAAAAAACGACCGCCGCAAGGGCGAAACCGGAAAGCCCGGCGAGGAGATACTGCCAGAAATCCGAAGCGCCGCGGCTCATTGTATCTTGAAGGATATTATATGAGAGGGAGGACGGCAGGCATTCCCATGCCGGATGCTCGAGCCCGTCGGGGGGGGGCTCGAGATGACGGTCGAGAAACGCGGCGCACCTGGGACAGACTTCGAGGTGATGCCATGCCTCGTCGTCGGGGCCGGTTGCGGGCGATTCGAGCCGGCGGCGAAATTCGGCACAATCCCTGTTCATGATGAGGTCTCCTCTTTCGCAACGGGCGGCTTGCCGTTCCAGATGCCGGCAAATCTGTTGCGGGCACGGTACAGAAGGATTTTGACGTGATTCTCGTTCGTCGAGAGGACGTCGGCGATTTCGGAGCAGGTCAGGTCGTCCCAGTAGGCCATGATGAGGACCGCGCGATCCCTGGACGGAAGACGGTCGAGAACGGTTCTGACGTCGAGCCTAGTTTCGAGTTCCGCATGCCGGTTGCGACCTGAAGGGAGTTCGTCGGGCAGGTCGCAGCAGCCGTTTCCGCGGCGCCTTTCCTGGAGTCTGAGAACGGACCTATAGAGGATGCTGTACAGCCACGTCTTGAGGCGGGACTCGCCGCGAAAGCCGCCGATCGACCGGAAAGCCGCCGTGAAGGCTTCCTGGACGGCATCCTCGGCCAGCGGACCGTCGCGGAGAAGGCGGAATGCAAGGGTGTAAAGATAGCGGCCGTAGGTTTCCCAAATCGAGCGGAAACCTTCGGGCCGGCCCTTGCGGGCGAGTTCCAACGCTTCGGCGTCGTTCATCGATATCTATGATACGACGATCGGGGAAACGGTTACAGTGCGGAAAACGTTTTTTGCCGGAATGCCCGCCGAAAAGCGAAACAGCCGCCGAAAAGCGGCGGCCGTAAGAATGAGCCGGGGTCAGCGACCGACGTACAGGACCTCTTCGTGGAGTTCAATGCCGAACATTTCCATGACTTTGCTCTTGAGCAGAAGAGCTAGGTTACGCACGTCGGCGGCGGTCGCCTTGCCGTAGTTGACGATGAAATTCGCATGCTTCGCATAGACGCTCGCTCCGCCGACCGTCATTTCCTTCGCGCCGGCCTTTTCGAGGACCTCTCCAGCGGCTCTCCTGCGGGCCTCTCCCGGATTCGGGTCGAGATTCTTGAAGAACGAGCCGGCACAACCGACCTCGATCGGAGGATGCTTGGAATGGCGCTGGGCGAGAATGTCCTCCATCTGGGCGAGGATCGCCTTCGGATCGCCCTGGCTCAGACGGAAGGTCGCGCGGAGGACGATGCCCGGTTTGCGCTTCAGCGCGCTGGTGCGGTAGCCGAACTCGAAAAACGACGCATCGACGCGATGGATCTCGCCGTTCGAAGGGTCGAGCACGTCCGCGGCGACGAGCAGGTCGCCGATGCATTTCCCGTAGGCGCCCGCGTTTCCATACAAGGCGCCGCCGATGGAGCCGGGAATGCCCGCGAGCGTTTCGAAACCGGTCAGTCCGCTGCGCTGGGCAAGTTGAACGACATCCCAGAGGGTGTGTCCGGTGGACGCGGTGAGCAGACCGGCTGCTGCATCAACGATGTGCCCTTCGCGAGCACGGTTGCGGATCACGAGACCTTCGATGCCCTGGTCGGAAATGACGAGGTTTGAGCCCCCGCCAAGCAGGAAAAATGGAATGCGCTTCGCAAGGGCCAGGCGAACGGCCGCCGCAAGTTCCGCTTCGTCGTTCGCTTCGAGAAACAATTGGGCGGGGCCACCGATGCGGAAGGTCGTGAAGGGCGCGAGCGGGACGTCCTTCTGAAGGCGTCGTTCGAGTTCAAGCATCAATGCATCCATACAAACCTCCGGCAGTATCAGTCAATACATCTATCGGCTGATACGTGCCGGAGGGATAAGGGTTCTTACTTTTGCGCCTGGCCCTGGAGGATCTCGATCTTCATCTTGTCGCCCATCTTCACCTTCTCGGGCAGCTCGTTGCCCTTGACGACGCGGCCGAAAACGGTATACTGGCCGTCGAGATGGGGAATTCTATCGAGACAGATATAAAACTGGCTGCCGGCCGAGTTGGGGTCGCTCGTGCGGGCCATGGCGAGCGTGCCTTTCTCGTGCTTCCTGCTGTTGAATTCGGCGGGAAGCGTGTAGCCGGGGCCGCCGGTGCCGTCGCCCTTGGGGCAGCCGCCCTGGATGACGAAGCCCGGAACGACGCGGTGGAACGACAGGCCGTTGTAGTATCCCTTTCCGATCAGGGTCAGGAAACTCTCGACATGTTTCGGGGCGGAATCGGGGAACAGTTCGATCCAGATCTCGCCGGCGTCCGTCGTCAGCTTGACGAGAGGATTGTCGGCCTTTTCGAGTTTGATGTCGGCCGGAACCTGTGCCATCACGGTCGTAGCGGCGAAAAACAGGAACCCGAGTGCGGCAAAACGCAACATCTGGATGAGACCTCCAAGAAAGATATTGTCGAATCGGACGAGGCATTCTACATCAGAACCTTGAATATGAAAAGCGACAAGTGACGGGTGATCGAGTGTCTTTTCGATTGCTCCGGACACGAGTGCAATCGAATGACGAGCACCTTGCGATATATCCCCGCCCTTGAATTCATCAGTCAGGTATGGTGAAATCTTGGTCAGATGAATACGCTTCGAAAAGTCGTTCCATGGATCTGCCTGAGCCTCGTTTTTTTCTCTTTCATCGCGACGGGGTTGCGCGGGGTGGATTTCGGAATACACTGGGATGAACCTCGCATCATGCGTTCCGTCGCATTTTCCGCGGAGAACGGGTATGTATTTCCACTTGATTATATATGGCCCTCCATGACGTGGGATATCGCCATGGCCTGTCTCGCGCCGGACGCCGTGAAGACATGGTGGGGTGGAAGCGGATCGGCTCACCTCGTGGAGATCGCCGGATCGAAACCGTTTCTTCTCAGGGTGCGATCCGTTTTCATCGTCATCTGTTCCTTTTCGATAGCCTGGGTTTTCCTTGCCGCGTTCATCGCACGGCGCGGCCCCTGGGAGGCCCTTGCCGCCGCGGCGTTGATGGGTTCATCGTTCGAATACGCCTACCACGCGAGATGGGTCGTTCCCGATGCCGTGATGGCGCAATGGGCGGCCCTTTTCCTGGTGGGAATGAGCCTGTATTTCTTTCAGCCGGCTCGTCGTGAGAAGGGGCTTCTCCTGTGCGCTGTCGCGGGAGGACTCGCCTGTGGAACGAAGTATCCCGGAGGAGCCCTCCTCATCCCCCTGTCGATCCTGACGTTATGCTCCTTGAACGGTGGTGACGAACAATCGCGTATCAGCGGTGGAAAGACGATCGCCGTCTTGTCCATTTTCTGCACCGTGTTCCTTCTTACAACACCCGGTTTCGTCAAGGACTTCGAGCAGCTTTTTCGGGAACTGGCCTGGCACGTCAACTATTACGCGCACAATTCGGCCGTGTATTCCGTCGGAAGCGGATTGGACCACGCAATCCGTATTCTGACCTATTTCGGCGGCGTGGTATTTTCCCCCTTTCCGGTTGCAGCCGTCTGTTTCTCCCTCTTTTTTCCGTTCGGTCTCTGGGACCTGAAAAAGGAGAGCGGACGGTTCGTCATCGCCTTTCTATCATTTCCGCTATTCTATTTTTGGTTTTTCAGCCGTCAGGAGGCGATGATCGTCCGAAATCTCCTCGTGCTTATCCCATTCGCAGCCCTCATCACGGCGAGGGGAATGAGCCTGGTATTCGCCTGGGCCGAAACGGTGATTGCTGGCCGTATCATACGCATGGCCCTCGCTGGAATGCTCTTCGCCGGCTTCACGGCGAATGTCGCATGGCTCTGGTATGCCGCGGAGACCATCGTCCGGAGAGGAAATACCGACCAAGTCCGGCGCCTTGACGATTTCATCGTCTCCCGACCGGAACGAAAGTTTTTTGTGTCCCCGATGATCGCCCGGGACCTTGCACGCATTCGAACTCCCGGCTCCTCCAACGTTACGACCGAGCTTTCACCGTCGTGCGACTTCAGCGTGATCAACACCGACGAAATCAACAGCAACCGATGGAAGTGGGAAAACCTCTGGGAGGCGAACCGGTTTTTCAATCTCGAAGCCGTGTTCGGCCCTTGTGAGGTGAACATCGAATGCTACCCGAGTTGGCTCGGAGACGGGCGAATCCTCGTTCTTCCGATGAAACAATAGCGTTCGATATATCAGGAACGTTGAAGGCCGCCCTGAACTCTTCGGGCGGCCTTCAGCGTTCGTGCGACGATCAGCCGTTGAGGGTGAACTGGACGGTGATCTGGACCCACGTTTCTCGCGGCTCTCCGTTCAACAGCACCGGCGTGAAGCGCCAGCGCCTGAGCGATTGCGAGCCGACGATCGCGAGGCGGGGATCGATGGTCGAACTGAGCGTAATGACGTCACCGACGGTGCCCGCTTCCTGAATGAGAACCTTGTAGACGGCTTGCCCGTGAACGCCCTGCCGCCTCGCCCAGTCCGGATACTCTGGGACGACGCGGGAAATGACCCTTGGCGGTTCGAGACGTTCGCCGCCTCCGCCAAGCGACTCGATGCCGGCGATCGAAACGTCGCCGCCCCCCGGAACCGCACTGACGTCCGGATTGCCGCTGGGCGAAGACTTCTCGTTCCCCTGGCCGCTTTCGAGCGGGCCGCTCAGTTCTTCAGCCGGTTCCGGCGTGTCGATCGGGTCTCCGAGATCGAGCCCGGCGATGGGAGGAGCGACGGGCGAAGGAGCCGAAAGATCCGGCGAGAATACGCTGACTTCGTCGAAACTCGGATTTTTCAGCGTCGGGCGCAGTTCACGAGAGTGCTCCGGACCTTCCTGCACGACGGTCGGCTTCACGTCGGACGCCTGGACGGGATCGGCCTTGCCGGGCTTCAACCGCTCCCCGACTTTGGTCTTCGTCTTCGTGGTCACGGGGCCTTTCAGGACCGGCGAATGCTTTTTCCGTGACTGCGCGGAAGGGCGCCTGGGGCCGGTCAGGCCCGTGGACAGTTTTTTGTTGGTCCCGCTGCGAAGGGCGGACGCCGGCGTCGGGAGCGGCGTTTTCCCCGATCCGGGCTGCGCGACGATCAGCGGCCCGACCAGTCTGACCTGATGAACGACCGGAAGCGCGGGGCCGAACATGCCGCGCCATGCCATCCATGCGGTCATGAAGAGCAGCAGCGCGAGATGCAGAAGAATCGATACCTTGTATTCTTCCGTCCCCTCGTTCGGGTCGATCGTCAGCGTCTGGATGTCAGCGTTTGGCATTGGTCACGGTCTTTGTCGAAAGTCCGACGTTGATTCCGCCGGCGGTGCGAATCCGGTCGAGGACCTGCACCACGCGGCCGTAGTTGGCCGACTCGTCGGCCTCGAGGAGAATCGGCCTGTTCACGTCGCCGGAAACATACTCCGCCACCTTTGCCGAAACCTCTTCATCACCGACGACGGCAGCGGCGAGCATGACGTTGCCGTCGCGGTCGACCTGGAACGACAGCGTTTCGCCTTCGATGGCCACCCCCGACGACGCTTTCGGAAGCTCGACCGGAAGTTTCTTCGCATCCTTGGCGAACGAGCTCGTGATCATGAAGAAGAAGACGAGCAGCAGGATGACGTCGATCAGGTTCGTGACGACGATCTGGGGTTTCTCCCGGCGCCGTTCAGGCAGCAGCTTTTTCACGGGTTCCCTCCGTGGCGGCAGATGCCAGGGACAGGTTGTTCGCCAGATCGAGCGAGTAATACTCGACCTGCTCCTCGAACTCCTTGATGCGGCCCTCGCACCAGTTGAACGCGACGAGGGCGGGGATGCCGATGAACAGGCCGGCGGCGGTCGTATACAGCGCCTCCGAGATGCCGCCGGCGAGCGCCGTCGGGTCGCCGATGCCGATCGTCGAAATGATGCTGAACGAAGAGATCATACCGGTGACGGTCCCAGTGAGGCCAAGCAGCGGGCTGATCGCGGCGATCGTGGAGAGGACGCCGGTATTCTTCTCGAAATGTTTCATCTGGCGGAGTGCTTCCTGTCTCATCACGTCGAGCAGCGCGTCCTTCGGCAAGTCGAGGCGGTCGATGCCGGCTGCGATAACCTTCGCGAGAGGATGCTTCTCGGTGCGGCACAGCCTGACGGCTTCGAGGTAGTTCCGCTCGGCGAGAGCGGACCGCACGTGAACCATGAACGTATCGACGCGGTTCATGTGACGAAGATAGAACCGTGCCCGCTCGATCATGACGGCGACGCCGATGATGCTGCACAGCAGGATCGGGACCATCACGGGGCCGCCTTTCACGAAAACGTCGACGATGAAGAGATTGCTGAACATGGCTGCCTCCTAGAAGTGCGCTTCGATGCCGGCCAGGGAAACGCGTCCCTCTTCCGGAACCGCGTAGCGGATGCTTTTCGCTTCGTCGTAAAGATCCTTGATCTTCACGTACGCGTGATACCGCGGGGAAAACCTGTATTTCAGAGTCAGATCCGACCTGCTGTAATCGCCCGCATCGACGGACGCCGCGGGAACATACGCGATCCGGTCCATCATCGCCTGGCGCGAGAACTCGCCTTCGAGCCTGCCGCCCGAATAGGCGAAACTGATGTCGAGAAGACGCTTCGCCTCGTAGGACAGCCGCGCTCCCGTGTCGTCATTTTTTGGCGTCTGATAGGTCGTCGCGGTGCGCAGGGAAAAATGATCGTCGAGCTTGAAACTGCCCTTGAACCGAACCCCCGTCCGGCGTGCGTTCGGAACGAACCGGAAGGCCGATGCGAGGAATCCGCGTCCGGGAATATAGTTATCGATATATTCCATCGCGTCCGATTCGTTTTCCGAGAACACCTCCATGCCGACCGAATTGTCGTTTTCCCAGCGGTAGCTGACGGTGCCCGAACTGCGCTTCCGCTGCGAAGCCATGAGGTTGCTCGTCATCACGTATCGGCGCGGCATGAAAATCCTGCCGAGATCGTCGTTTCCCAGCGACTCGTCGTAACTCAGCACGACCTGCCAGGGCTTCGCCCACCGATAGTCGTATCGAAGAAACGGCGCCGTCCGGTCGCGGCCCATCAGGCCCATCGACTTGAGACCCAGCTCGAGATATGAGCGGCCCTTGAAATCGAACTCGCCGGAAACGGCGAGCGAACGGCCGGTCAGTTTCTGCTCGGCATCGTTCTCGGGACTCCAGGACGCCTGTTTCAGGCCGATGGCGGCTTTCCCCTTGAGGTTTGGGCGAAGGTCGGACTGGTATTCCGCGCCGATCTCGCTCGAGAACAGCGAGTCTTCCTCGGCGTAGGAAATCAGCGAATTCCCCGCCTCGCGGCTCGAGGATTCCAGGCGCCCATAGGCCTGGAAAAAGGCGCCGTCGGACAGGGTGGCGTTACCCTTGGCGGAGATCACCTTCGTGGTGTCCGTGATCTTCGCGTTCGGCGTAGGCCGCAGCGACGTGCCGCGCTGACCGAACGTTTCGCCCGCGACGTCGGCGAACATGGTCATTTCGTAACTGCCTTCCCCGATCGAGGTCACGGCTGCGTGGAAACTCGTACGGTCGTCGTTCACATACGACTTGAACCCGTCATGGTCATACCTGTCCAGGCGAAGATCGCCGACATATCCGTTATACGTGCCTTTTCCCCGAAGGATGTATTCGGATGTCCCGCTACCGCCCCGGCCGACCGACAGACTCATTTCGTCCGTCTTCGCCTTGCCGGCGACGGGCGGAAACGGCTTTTCGACGAGCGGACGGGCTTCGGCCTCGGCCTGTTCCGGAAGCAGGTCGGGCAGGGGGGTGTTCTTTTCTCCCATGGAGAGAGCGATATCCTGCGGGTTCGGAGCGAACGCGTCGGACTGGGCGTCTTTTCCGACGACTTGCACCTGCCCGAGATCGTAGGTGTCTTTCGCGTCGCACGGCGGGCAGACGGCCATGACTGCAAGCAACGCTCCAAGTGTGTACCAGCGCATGTTTACCTCCGGACGGCATATGTTCTGTATTCCCTATCGGCATTCTGACGCAGAAGCATGAGCTGCCCGGCCGGACAGGCATTCGTGTGTCCTGAAAGAACGAAAAAATCGCACGTTTTCTCAGGGCTTGTCGAAGGGTGAAAACGCTCGCGCATCGCCAGGCATATCGAGAGCCGATCTCCGAAATCGGCTCGAACCGTGCTGAAATCAGGAACCGGCGATCGGGCCGAAAGAAAACGCCGCATCATCGAACGAACGAGGCGCGGCGGACTGAAAGGCGCGAACGATCAGGGTTTGAAGGCGGCAGCCTCCGAAGCGAAGGGACCGTTCGGCTGCACGCGAAGAACCTCGCCCCACATCCTGCGCGCCTTGTCCCGACGGCCAAGCTTTTCATAGCCGCGCGCCGCTTCCGCATAGGCCTCCGCATGGAGCGGGGATTTCGGATACATGATGGGAACGTTGAGGAACTCGATGATCCCTTCGTCGATCTTGCCGAGCGAGACGAGCGTTCGCCCGAGCCACAGGCGGGTTTCGGGAATGGCCGCATCGGAAGCCGGGTAGTCCTTGAGAATCGACCGGAACGCCTCCTCGGCGCCGGCGAAATCCTTCATGTGGAAAAGGCAGATCCCGACCGCCCGCCGTGCCCGGGCGGTGATCGGATTATTCGGCTCTTCCGCGATAATCGCCTTATACTGCTGAATGGCGAGGGGGTAGTTGCCGAGATCGCGCGAAATCTCGCCGATCTGGAACCGGGCTTCCTGTCGGAAATAGCCCTGAGACTCGCGCAGTTGCGAGAATGCGGCGAGGGCCTGGGCGGGGTCCTTGAGCTCGAGACGGCAGAGACCGATCTTGAACTGGGCGTCCTCGCGAAGCGACCCTTTCGGAAACCGGACCAGATACTCCTCGAACCGTGCGACCGCATCGGCATACCGGCCGGCTTTCATCAAGACCTCACCGGCGCGGAACGCCGCTTGGGAAGCGAGGTCGTTCGACCCCTTTCCGATGGTGGTGAACGCCTCGAGGGCGTCCGCATGCAGACCGGTCTGGTAGGCGATTTCACCGAGCTGGAACAGGGCGTCCATCCGGGCAGCGCCCTGCGGATAATCCCTGATCAGGCGCTCGAACGACTCCTTCGCGGAGGCAAGGTTGCCGAGGTTGAAGTAGCACTCCCCCGTACGATACAGCGCCTTTTCGCGAAGTTCCGGGGGCGTCTCGCGGCGGAGGAGGGGAGACAGATCGTCGAGGGCCTCGCGGAAGTTGCCGAGCGAGATGCGCACGAGGGCGCACTGGTAGCGGGCATCTTCGCTGCGGCGATGTTTTGGATGCGCCTTGATGAACGACTGGAAGGCCGAGAGGCTGTCCTTGAATTCGCCGAGACGGGAGAGGGCGAGGCCGTACATATACTGCATCTCAAGAGCTTTTTCGTCGCCGAGGATGACCGACGCTTTTTTCATCCAGGCCGCGGCATCCCGGTATCTGTGAAGATTCATCAGCAGTTCGACGAGATTCTCGACCGACTCGTTCCGGACGACGGCCGTGGGATCTTCGGCGAGTCGCTTGAGAACGTCGACCGCGGATTCGGGCTTTCCGCTCTTGATGTGGCACCAGGCGAGGGAATACGCCGCCTTGTCCTTGATCTCCTTGGGGGCTGACGCAGTTGCGATCTCCTGATACTGCACGATCGCTTCCGGGAAATTCTTGTGACGGAAATAGGATTCGGCGAGGTAGAACATGACTCCGGGCTTCTGCGCGGCTCCGGACAAGGGCAGGGCTTCGCGGAAATGGGTGATCGCCGCGTCGTAGAGACTCTGATTGAACCGGATGATGCCTGATTGGAGATGGGCTTCCTGACGATGGGCGTCGGTGAGATCCTTTTCGAGCAGGAGCCCTTCATACAGATCGGCGGCCTTGCCTTGATCCATGCCGTATTTGACCATCAGAAAGCCGGATTTGAGGCGCGAATCGACGAACAGGCCGCGGTCCTTCGGTGAGACTCGGGCGAAGGCCTCGATCGCAGACTTGGGGTTGTTGTCCCGCGCGTGCGCCCAACCGAGGCCGTAGGCCGCACGGTTGAAAAAAGAGCTCTGGGGGTAGTCTTTCAATACCTGAGAGTACAGAGCGATCGCGGGCGTGAATTTCTTCAGGCGGTAGTTGCACTCGGCCTGCCAAAACAGCGCCCCGTCGCGGTTCGAAAACGGCGTCGGATCGGAATTGATTTTCGCGAGAACGTGGTCGGCCTCTTCGTACAACTGTCTCTGGATGAGGCCGAGGGCGTATTTATACTGTTGGACGGCTTCAGGGGTATCCCGTGCGGGGGCCGCGAAGGCCGGAACTGCAGAAAAGGAAGAGACGGAGATCAGAAGAAGCAGGAAAAACGCCGGTTTCCGCAGTGTTCGTTCAATTGTCATCGCGATGTTACGCCTTTTTGTCTTTATCGTTTTCAGATTTGTCCTCGTCATCCGTTAGTCCGCTCTGGGCCTTCTTAAATTCACGTATACCCCTGCCGATCGCCTTGCCGATCTCGGGAAGCTTTCCGGGACCGAACAGAATGAGGATGATGATGAGGATGACGATCAGCTCCGATAAATTGAGACCCATATATTTCTCCTTCTCGCGCCGCCGCGAGGCTCGCGTGCGGATGCCGGGAAAAGCTCTTGCAAGGCAGTACAGCGCATTGTAACATGGTCGCCCGACTCATACAAGGGAGGCCGCCGGCCCCGCCGGCGGCGGACCTTGCCGCGGAACCAGGCGCGACACCCGGTTGTATGCTTCGTGCGAAGCAAAGCGATTCATCATGACGGAGGAGATTCGACATGCGACGTTTCCCGTTTGCACTCTTGCTGACGGTGTTCTGGATCATCGGCTGGAGCGTCGCGCCAACAGCCGTTGTTGCGGACCCCGCCTCGGGAACACCCGCCGCCGGTTCGCCCGACCGGGAAGTCGTCGTCGCGGCCGTCGCTTCCGAATCCGTTGTCCTCGCAACCGAGGCACAGGAACTCGCGGACCGGGAACTGTCCACATATCAGCTCACGGCGATTGCCGTCGGAATGCGTATTGACCGCGCGAAACTCCGTGCATCCCAGGTCGCTTCGGTCACGCTCGAGGCGGACGAACTGATCGATCTCGAGGCGGAACGAGGCGTTCTGGAAGGGATGCTCCGATCTCATGCGGAAACCGGCGACCGGAACGTCGCGAAAAACCGGCTCGAATCGGCCCGCCTCGATCAGAAGCTGATGCAATCGCGCGCAAGCATCATGCTGTCGCGACTGGCCGCCCTCGAGGCTGAGCACCAGCGCCTGAACAAGGAATACGACGCATCGCAGGAGGAACTGGCCGAGTCCGTCCGGCTGAGAGCGGTGCTCGAAAAGCGTCGGGCCATTCTCGACCATAGCGAAGAGCAGGCTCCCGCCACGGATCTCCGTCAACGCAAGAAGGATGCGATTTCGGAGTTGATCGAGGCCCGGAAGGCTTTCGAAGGCCTGCTGACCGTCATTCTCGACGGCATCGCGAAGCGCCGTGATCTCCTCGAAATGCAGATCCAGGCCGGAAAATCCGCGGAATCGCTGTATCAGGAGTTCAACGAGAAGATCGCAACCGTCATCCGGAAGTTGGAAGAGTCCATCCGACGGATGAACCTGGAATCGGTGGCTCAGCAGGCGAAAGCAGCCGCCGACGCGGCGAGACGGGAGATCGAAACCGTTGATGATAAACTCGAAAATATAGATAAAGACCTCGTATCCGACAAGACGGCCAGCTCGACGAGTATTTCGTTGAAGGCAGAGCTGGTCGCTAGGCGAGATCATCTCCTTTCGCAGAAGGACGCCCTGACCGAGCAGGCCAGGTATCACGAACTTCGCGGGAAGAGCGCCCAGGACATCGCCCAGTTCGAGGAGATCGAAGCCGGAGCGGCGGCGGGGGAGGTCGCGTCGGGGCAGGTGCTTGCCGTCGGCATGAAAGAATGGATTCCGCGGATCGAGTATTCCCTGATCGAATACCAGAATGAAAAGCGGCTGGTCGAGAAGCGCCTCGAGCTGATGACATCGACACGCCTCATGATTGACCGTTTCCTTGCCGAAAAGCCCGATTCCGCAAAAAAAGAGGAGATCAGATACAAAAAACTGCAACTGGCCCAGATCCAGGCCGCTGTTCAGACATTGGGCGAGCAGATATCCCTTTACGATTCCCTGATCAAAAGCGCATTCTCCGCCAAACAGATCGTCCAGAGGGCCATCGAGTCGGAGATGGAACGCAACCTGTTCGCAAGACTCAAATTCAGACCTCGCCCCACCATCTGGAAAACCGTTCTGCGCGATCTTTCCGCACTCCCAGCGGCTCTCTCGTCGAAACTGGCCGTCCTGTCCGGCCTGCTCAGCATCGGCCTTCTCGCCCAGATACTGTTCACCCTCATCATCGGCATCGGGGCATGCTGGGTCCTCGGCCGGATGCGCGGCGACCTGCCTTCCTGCGACGAACGGCACACCCTCCTCCAGTGGCTGAAACGGAACAGGCATGCACTGGCGGCGGTGGCGATCCTCGTCGCTCTTGGAGGCCAGATTGAGCCCTTGATCGTTCTCGGAATCGTTCCGGCCGTTCTGCTCGGCGCGATTCTCGTCGGGAGATTCGCCGAACAGGTTCTGCTCAGGTTCTTGCCGGAGAAGCACATCCTGCGGATCGCCTTTTCCAGAATAACCGGCATTCTTCTTCTCGGCATTCCGCCGATCGCCCTGCTTCGTTGGTTCGATGTATACCCAGAGATTGTTTTCGTCGTCGGCCTGGTCTGCAAGATCGCACTCGTCTGGCCGTTCGTCTCCGTCATCAAAGGCGCCAACGCCTTCTATGGTCTGATGCAGTATCACTTCGACCTCAAACCGGACTCGAGACTGCTGCGGCTGACGGTTCTCGCCTACAAGTTCATTTCGGTGCTCAACTTCGTCTGCCTGCTGACGGCCTTGTACGGCTATGAGAATCTCGCCCTGTTCGTCTTCAGGCGCAACCTCGAAGCGTTCGGCATCATCATGCTCGTCGCCGTCGGAAAGCCGATGGCGGAACGATTGTCGGTGATCCTGTTCGATCCCGACAACGGAGCCGCGGCGGCGTATGTGGGACGGGAGCGGGCCCAGTTTCTCCTCTTCCTCGGGAAAAAGACCATCAGGCTGTTCGTCTACCTCGTCGCCGTTCTCGCCGCGGCATCGTTCGTTGGCATCACGACGGATTCCTTCGCGGTGCGGCTTGTCGTCAACTGGTTCGTCGGCCAGAGCGACTGGCTCGTCGCAAGAATAATACGTATTATTATAATAATAGCGGCGATTCTTCTCGTTCTCAAATTTGTCCAGACGCTCGGGGAGAGCGTCATCGAGTATGTCAAAAACGAGTCGCGATCGAGCCTGACAGAGAATGAGCGACGCGCGTCGACGCTGGTGCAGATTCTCAACACGAGCGCCCGGGTGGTCCTCTTCTGCATCGGTGGCATCATGATCCTGCGAGAGCTTGGAATGGACATCACCCCGCTGCTGACCGGCGCCGGAATCGTCGGCGTGGCGATCGGCTTCGGCAGTCAGAGCCTGGTAAAGGACTTTTTCGCGGGATTTTTCATCCTCGTCGAGAATCAGTTCAGGGTGGGGGATGTCATCGAGATCGGCGGCCGGTCAGGCGTCGTGGAACGGATCAATTTGAAGACGACGGTCCTCCGGGCGACCGACGGAAGCGTCTTCATCATTCCGAACGGCGAGATCACCTCGGTGAAGAACATGACCTACGCCTGGTCGAGAGCCGTTCTCGACATCGGCGTTGCGTATGAGACGGACCTCGACAAGGCCTTCGGGATCCTGCAGAAGGTCGGCGACGAACTCGCTGCCGATCCGGCGCTTTCGGCCGACATCTGGGGAAGACCGGAAGTCCTGGGGGTCGAGAACCTCGACAACTCCGCGATCGTCCTGAGAATGCTCGTCAAGACGCGGCCTCTCACGCAGTGGCAGGTGTCCCGCATCTTCCGCAAGAAGATCAAGGAAGCCTTCGACCTGGCCGGGATACAGATTCCGTTTCCGCAGCAGGTCGTCACGCTCAAGGCCGATCCGGAGCTGCTCAAATACATCGGAGGACGCGAAAAACAGAACGACTGATTCGTCGCTCCGCCCAACGGAGACAAAGCAGGCCGGTCGCATGCGACCGGCCTGCCGTTTTCGCGAAGGATACGATCAAATCATGTTCTGCAGGAAATACCAGGCGATTAATCCGACCACCACGGTTGCAACCGTCTTGACGATGATCGAAGTGACGACATTATCCTGCGATTCGAAGGGAGTTTTTGTTTCGGAAGTCGAGTTGTTTTTTTCGGATGCCATGATCGTTGTTTCCTTTCTATATCTGTCATACGACAAGAACCATTCGAAACGTGTCGGGAAACTGTGGTGATGACAGGGCGATCAATGATCCGCGCGAGCGAGCCTGACGACAGTCATGCCGCACTCGGGCGGCAGACCATGAATAAAGAGCCAGGGAAAACCGGAACGTTCAGGAAAGATTCTTCCGGTGGTGGGTGGTATGACTGGAGATGGCTGGAAATCACCGGATGAAAGGCATTTAAGAGCTGAGTGTCGCCATTCCGGGCGGATAAAACCGGTATTCTCGCCTTTCTGCACGGGAAGGGCCGAAACCGTGCCTGAAGACTCGTTCTTGAACGATGGCTTCGCGAACGGGTTCCCGGAGAAGGGAACGGCGGGCCCAGCGAACCCCGCGGACGGAATCAGCAGGCCCAGCGCAATAAGGAGGACGAGGATACGTTGCATAAAGAGAACATACAGTTGTTTCCATCGAAATTCAACATGCGGCGGGCAATCCGAGGCGGAAGGGGATCGTTGACAATCGATGAGAAGGTGGGATACTCTCAAACCATGCGTACATCGAGACTTTTATCGCTTTTTCTTGCTTTGCTGATGGTGTTCGGTGCCGGATTTCCGAGCGCGCTTCAGGCGCAGCAGATAGACGATCTCAGCACCCTGGCTGACGATATTCCCGAACCTCCGGGGGCGGGACAGGAACTCCCTTCGCCGGTTCCGATGATCTACGAGTTCGTCGGAGGGATGATGGCGGGCGAGTTCGACAAGTGCCTGGCGAACTTCGACGTGAAGACGTTTCTGGCTCTCATGTTCGACTCGAAGAAGCTCAGATACATGAATCCCTCCGAGTATGGCGAGTTGTATTCCTACCAGCTCCAGTCGCAGAGAAACGAGTTTCGGTTCCTGGCGAAAATCATGTACAGGCTGGCGAAGGATGCGAAGTTCAACTATTCCAATCCCCGATTCCGCGGCAAGACGCAGTGCAAGGTGAACGTCCAACTCCGCACGACGAAGGGGACGTTCGAGTTCGTCGTCTACTGCCGGTTCTTCGGCGAGCGCTGGATCGTGTATGACTACGCCCTGAACGGGAAGCGGTATTCCGAAACCTTCAAGGCCGCCCTCGCAAACGTGAAGATCGATGATTACCTCCGCCAACTCAGGCCCTTCTACGACGAGGACATGCGCTACCGGCAGCTCAGGAGTGACGCGTTCGGGGTCAGCTTGAAAGTGCCGGAATACGTCAATATCCGCGACAAGGTCAGCCCGTCGATTCTGTATTCCATTTCAGGCCTCGACGGCAAGCTGCTGATCCATATCCAGGCGGCGACGTATTCCACCCCGCAGACGCTGAAACAGGTGGCAGCCGAAATCAAGCGCAGCATCATGCCCTTCAAGCCGAAGCTGTATGACCAGTGGCGCACCGACATTGCCGGCGTCGATATCGGCCATATTCTGTTCCGGTTCGTGAAGAACGGAAAGACGCTCTACACGCATATGATAATCATCCCGATGGGGCAGAAGCTTGTCGTCATCAACTTCTATCACAGCTCTCTCCAGTTGATGAAGCACTACTCGACAATCCGCGAAAAGATCTTCGAAAGTCTCAGCCTTCCGAAAATCGAAGCGATGGGCGGCGACCTGAGCATCCCCGCGGAAGACGCGACGCTTCCTTCCGGCGCGGCGCAGCCGAGCGAACTCCCGGAATACGGCGATCAGGCCCCGTCGAGCCCTCCTGTCGAAGAAATTCCGCCGCCGCCGCCGGGTGAAGAGGGAACTCTCGTTCCTGACACCGGATTGCCTCCCGACACGTCCGAGGAACCGCCGCCGCCTCCCTCCGATGAAAACGACGAGGTCCCACCCCCCCCGCCCTCGGATGAAGAAATTCCGCCTCCGCCTCCACCGGCAGACGAGAGCGAGGTTCCGCCTCCGCCCCCACCTGAAGATGGCAGTGAAGTCGCCTCGCCGTCCGATGGGAGCGAACAGTCTCCCGCCGATCTGCATGGCGGCGAGGAGCCCCCTCCACCTCCGCCACCGGATGACAGCGGTGATGTTCCGCCCGCCGACAACGGCTCGGACGTTTCCTTCTGACCCGAATGCCCGAAAAAGAGCCCGCCGGTATCGGCGGGCTCTTTTTGGAAAAAGGCTTCCGAGATTATTCGCCCGGGTCCAGGAGGTCGACCTGAAGTTCCCAATCGTCGAGGAACGTTCCTGACGTCTTCCGGTTCGATATCCTTCCATCGTTTCCGATGGCGGCGCTTACGCCGGCGCCGGCCCCGTCTCCGGTCGTGCCGCCGAGGGAAATCCATCTGCTGAACGGGACCTCGAGCCTGCTCAGGATGGTCGATGTCCGGTTTTCCGGCCCGCTTGCGGCCCTGACTTCGATGATCGCGGTCCCGCTTGCGGATGCGCGAATGCCCTTGATCTCGACGCCCTGACGATGGCGTATGACAGCCGTCTCGGGCCCCCACGGCGTATTCATTGATTCGAGACGCAGCAGGTCGTCGGCGATGAGATGCCAGCCCCCCTCCATGCCGGTGACCGTCCGCGTTTCTGAAAGGGTGTTTCCGTCCTGCCTTGTTTCGAACCGCCCCGTTCCTCCACGCCGGGTGGAGACGCGGAACTCACGCGTCGTCGTCGTTCCGCGCTCACGACGCTTCACCGTGAAACGGAATGTTGCCGGTCTCCTGTCGAGCTGAGACAGGAGCACGGCTGCTTCGTTCACCTCGTCATCGGTATCGGCACCGATGACGACGGCATTGATCGAAGAGACCGATGCGAATCGCATCCGTTCACCGAACATCTGCCGGAGCGTGTCGCAGACTTCATCGGCGCTGCGCGTGCGGATACGGACGACGCGCGTCGCGGATTCTGCCGTCGTGCAGAACAGGAGAAAAGCAATAATAAATAATATATATCTATTGTTTGATATCAATGTCGTTCCTCCCTTCGGGGCTCGTGATGTCGGACGGAATGGCATCGATCGCCCCGGCAGAGCCGTCGCGGCGGTAATCACCGACCGCGATGAATCCCGAAGAGGCGACGCCGACGGCCGAAACGAGCCCGAAAAAGTCCGAGCCGGCCGGTTTGATGGCATACGAAGGGAAGGCGGAGGCGATGGATGGCTCCAGGGGAGCGGGCGACCACTCGACGAGCAGCCTTCGCCGGTCCGAAATGTGATATCGCGGCGACATGACCGCTTCCTGGAGGTTTTTTTCCCCGTGCAGGAGGGCATCGAGGATCAGGACGAGATTGGAAACGATCCGTCCCGCGCCGGCGCCGCCGATCGCGAGAACCGGCTTGCTTCCGCGAAGAACGATCAGGGGCGACTTCGTCGAGATCGGCCCGGCATTTCTCGGATATCCCGCGGGATAGGTGAAATACGATTTCCCGAAATTGGCGAGTTCATTGTTGTAAAAAAAGCCGAGCGGGGAATACTCGCCCGTGCCGAAATGGGTTCCGAGGGTGAGCGTCATGGAGACGATCATGCCGTGACTGTCCCAGACGACGAGATGTGTCGTTTCCCCCGGGGCCTCGTTTGCGGTGGTGGAGGACGGAACGTCGTCTTCCACTGGACGAGGTAGGGGAGTCCTGCTCGGGGCACGAAGGAAACGCCCGGGAGAACCGACGGAATCGGCGAGGGAGCCTGTCATACGGCTCAAAAGTCGTTCGAGCAGGAGGAGCCGGTCGCCGGGGGCAAGCCGGGAACCTGACTGTCGCTCGGCTTCGAAAATCGTCCTGACGCCTGACATGACGGCGATCGACGAGCAGGGCGGGGGAGGTCCGATGAGCGTGTATGACCCCACGGTGATGGAGACCGGCTGAGATACGCGGGGCTCGAAGCTTGATATATCATGAATAGTGTATAACGAACCGCGCGATGACAAGTCCGACAGCAGGAGGCGGGAAAGGGCGCCGGAATAGAGGTCGGATGCACCGTGGGACGCCAGACGTTCGAGGGTGACTGCCAGCGCCGGCTGGCGAAGGATTTCTCCCGCGCGAAGGGGCCTGCCCTCGGGGGCGAAGGTTTTCTGGGCCTGGGGATCCCGGAACAGCCGGAGTTTTTCCTCGATTCTTCTCTCGAGATACGCGGACACTGGAAAACCGTCGTGCGATGCCGATATCGCCGGGGCCAGCACCTCTGCCGGGGACTTCGATCCGTATCTTCGAAGCATGCCAAGCAGGAGTGCCGGTTCGGCCGGCATCCCGATCGTCGATATTCCGTTCAGGCCGGCGGCGGGCTTCCTGCTCGAGGCATCCCACGATTCGTATTTTCCTCCGGGCAGTTTCAGGACGGCGAAGCCGTCACCGCCGATGCCGGAGTTCGAGGGGTCGACGACGGAAAGCATGAATCCTGCGGCGACAGCGGCATCGACGGCGTTGCCGCCGCGGGCGAGCATCTCGAGAGCGGCGCGAGACGCCAGTTCGTGGCCCGTCGATACGGCTCCGTGATGCCCAGTCGCGAGAAATTCTCTCGCTGCCAGAAGATCGCAGGCTGCGAGGAAGAAAAAGAGGAGAAGCGCTGGAGAAAGGCGTTTCATATGAGTTCATATGCCTCGATTTTCTGGGTTTTTCCCTTCACTTCCTTGAACGGAAGCTTCCGTGTCTTGGTTCCGTGTGGTGCGAGATCGCGAACCGATCGTGCCAGAACGATCCGGTGGCCTCCGGTCGTGTGGGCGAGCACGGAGAGGCGGGCGGCAAGATTGACGGGATCACCGATGACGGTGTGATCGAGCCGTTCCCCCGCACCGATGACGCCCGAGAGAACGGAGCCGGTATTCATACCGATTGCCGTATCAAGCAGTATACCTGTTTTGGCCAGCTCGGGCCCGACGTCGCGGGCGACATTCAGAGCGGCCGCCACCGCCGCAGCGCCGCCGCCCATCTCGTCGTGCCTGAACACGAGCATCACCTTGTCGATGATGATTTTGTCGATCTCTCCGCCGTGGCGTGTGACCAGGGCGTCGATGACGCTCAGATGCGCCTGGAGAACGGAAAACACCTCGGCAGCGCCATGGGTGGTGGCGAACTCCTCGAACCCGACGAAGCTCGAAAAGAGGATCGTCACATCGCATGAACGGGGTGTTCGTTTCGCATCGCCGCTTCTGATGACTTCGAGGACGGAGTCGGAGACGAACGACTTCAGAAGCAGACCTTCCTGAAGGCCTTTGGCCATATGATTGAACGCCGTCGCGATCGACCCGAACTCGTCGCATCTCGAGGTGTCGAGCCGGACCGCGAATGTTCCGTCCGAGATCGCGGTGATGCCCCGCTGGAGCTCGGAAAGCGGCAGAAGGAAGAAGACGCCGGCCAGAACCCCGAGAAAAACGGCTCCAGCGACGACTACCGCGAGACCGATTGTCGCGTTCCGGCCGAGACGTTCGATGTTCTCCTCGATCGGTGCCGTGGAACGCTGGCCGGCGATCACACCTCGCAGATGTCGCGCGGGATACACCTCCTGGACGGGATGCCCCGGGTCGCTGGTGATCCGCCTGATGCTCTGCTGCGTCTGGAAGCCGGTGTTCAGAAGCTCGTGAAGGCTTCCGAATCTGTCGCGTTCATCGGCGAACGACGGGGGGGAAATCGTACGCTCGAATTTCAGGCCGCTCATGACCACGGTTCGGTCGCTAGACGGGGCGTGGGTCGATCGTTCGAACAGGTCGCGCAGATACGGCTTGTCGAGCGCGCGACAGCCCCACACCCAGGTGAGATTGATCGTGAGGCCGGGAGCGAATGTCATTTGCGTGTCGAGGGAAAAGTTGGACTCGTGAAGAAACTTGATTTCGAACAGCCGGTCCGTCTGGAAGGCGACGCTAACGTAGGTCGAAAGACCGGCGAGGTTCATGAGGATATCCTGGAAGGTTTCCTGTTTGACGGCTTCTGCAAGTGCGGCGCCTTCGGATTTCCGGTTTTCCAGGATCGTTTGAACGCCGAGAGCGTGGAGCCCCCGAAGGAGCATGTACCGGACGAGCGGGTTATCTTCGATCGTCGAAATGATCTGCGGCGGGGCAACGTCTGAAAAAATGGATTTCAGGCTGTAATTCCTGCCGTCGGAGGCGACGACGAGAATGGTATTCACGACCCAATCGTTGAGAACGTTGAACTCGCGGAGAAATCGTAAAAAATAGTTTTCGATATCGTCAGGATCGTCAGGGATGCCGGCGAATCTGTCGAACTGGACGCGGTGCTTCAACGACCGAAGATAGTTCGAGAAGGAGGCGATGTGCGCCCGTTCCCCTTCGTCGATGTCGACGAGTTCGTCATGGAGATCCCGCTGGAGTGCCGTTTTCTGCCCCATTTCCGATTCGAACATATACCGGTTGATCATCACGCCGGCGCCGGTCAGGGGAAGAAGGGCGACCGCGAGGAAGGCGCCGGGAAGGAGTCGGCGGACGGTGAGCGCGGGGCCGCGCTCGAAGACAATGCGCTCGCCCGCGACGAAGATGCCTGTTGAAGCGAGAAAGATCAGGAACCCGAGAATGCAGACCCTGGAAAACGGCCATGGATCATCGCTCGCAAGCCTGCGGCAGACGAGCAGGCGATATCCCGGGATCGAGTCGGGGGGGGCCGCGCAGACGATATAGGGACCGACTCGGGACGAATCGAACTGCGGAGACCTGAACCGCGGGTTTCCGATGAGAGAGCGTTGGAGAGCCGGGTGGGCTTTCAAAAGGGGGTTCGACAGAACCGGCAGACCGGACGCGAGAGGAAGCATCAGGGCGTAATCTCCCGGAAAATCCCAGTTGCCGACGAGGAGGGCGGGAAGGTGGGCGGAGGCGTCGGGGCCGAGCGTCATCCAGAAAATGACGATCAGATCAGAGGCGGCGCGAGAGTGAAACAGGACGTGGGTGGCGGAGGCCGTTCGCAAATAGAAGCCGTTGTCACGAAGGACCTTGATCGGTTCGATCGGAATGATCAGGCCGAGGCGTTCGTGGAGATACGTGCGAAGGTGCTCGGTCATGCCGGCGGCCGCCCCGTCGAGCGGGATACCGCATTCCTTGTAATGATCGATCTGCGCGAACTCGTCCGCGACGGGATCGAAGACGCCGCCGTGTGCCGATGTAAAAATGCGGATCGGCGCCGTGCCGACCCTGACCACATAGCACTCGTGTGGAGGCAGGACCGGGACGGCGCAACTCGCATGGGCCGCGGAGAAACGGTCCTTCAACTGGTCGTTCGAAAACAGCGCCGGAGGCTTCCCGTCGAGCGCGGCCGCAAGGAGTCGGGCGACGGTTCTGCTCAACTGGCTGGAATTGGAAAACCCTCCGGCGGAACCGTCGATATTCCATCTGATATAGGTGCGCGCCTCTTCGGCGTTCCCGTCCTCCCGGATCTGATGGTTGTATCGGACGGAGAGAACGTATGCGAGCGCAGGCAGGAGAAACAAAATGACGAAGAGAACGAACCGTGCGAGCCGACTTGTCATGCTCCGGTCCTCCTCGCCTCGACCAGCTCTGCTGCGCCCTCATCGGGGAGTTCCTCGAAGAGATATTCCGTGTCGACCAGAGCGGCTGTGGTCCGGTCGAGGATGATTCGGGTGTGACGGCCCGTCTTCGACCGGTTTTCGAGAACCTCCGCACGGCTTCTCGGCTCGCCGATCACGATGAAATCGCGCCGCCGCGCGCCGTCGAGGGTGCCCGCCATCAGATCGCCGCTCGCGATCCCGATTCCGATCCCGTAGGTGAATGCGCCGGCCTCCGCCCGCTGACGATTGATCGCTCGGGTTGCCTCGTTCATCTCGATGGCCGCCGCAACGGCGGGGGAAGCCCCGGAATTCTGATCCGTCGTCAGGAAGACGGCGACGACGGCGTCACCGATGAAACGGTCGATCTGCCCGCCGTGCCTCGCGATGGCGGCCGTCATCGCTTCCATGTGGGTATTCAGCAGGGCGACGATGTCGGCAGGAGGGTGGGATTCGGACATCGTCGTGAACGAGCGTATGTCCGAGACCAGAACGGTTCCCCTGACCGACTGGGCGAGCGGTTTCTCGATGCCCCTGGCAGCGAGGGCTGAATCAATAGCGCCTGATACAAATTTGCCGAGTTCACGCCGCTCGCGAAGACCGGCAATCATCGCGTCGAACGAGGCGGTCATCCGCCCGATCTCATCAGCCCGCGCCATTCCGACGCGCCCGGCCAGGTCGCCGGTCGATACGATCCTGAGCGTGCGTTCGACGGCTTCCAGCGGCGTCACGAGATAATCGGCCGTCAGACGGCCGAGAATGAACGCGATGATGCCGAGAGTGAGTGCGAAGAGCAACAAAAGTCTCTTGCTGCGGGCATCGGCTTCGAAGAGGCCGTCGAGCTGAAAAATGCTTCCGGTGACCATCGGCCCGAGGGTCCGGCAGGGCGCTGCCACGGCGAGCAGATTGCCTCGGCGGAGGATGACCGGCGTGTCGGAAATGGCTGAATGATCCATGCATTCCTGCAGCATCTTTCCGTCGGACGTGTTCCAGTATCCTGAATCCGGCGAAGGATACTCCGCCGTTGCCCCGCCGGGCGTCACTGTGCCGCATGCGTGCCGGGCAGGATGCCTGAGATTGAGGCGGCTGAGTTCGCGTACCAGGAAATTTTTCTGAGTTGTCCGCGTCGAGGAGTGAAACAACACGTAAGCGCTCGGCCTGCCCGCATCGAAGAAAACCTGCGACACGTGCAGACTGATATCCTCGGAGCCTGCAGAACTCATCTGCCCGTATTCCATGAGATTGTAAAAGAGGCTGTTGAAGGCGAGTATGCCGAAACTTTCGAAGATGGTGCGCCAGTTCTTTTGATTTTCGGTATCGAGCATGATCTCCGAATGGGAAAGAGTTCCAAGACCGGAGATGAGCGAATTGTGCGTCAAATTGATAATACCTGCGAAAAAGTCTAGGGTTTCGTCGGAACTGCTCTCGATGCCGCCGCGGGAAAAGGCCCGGCTTTTTTTCCCCGGCCTGAATATCAGCAGGTTTTCCAGGGGCTCGCCGGAAGCCCGAAAGGTTGCAAAACCATCGGATGCCGCCTGTGCGGCTGGG
The DNA here is from genome assembly GCA_035373905.1 of Candidatus Ozemobacteraceae bacterium. Classification (NCBI taxonomy): domain Bacteria; phylum Candidatus Rifleibacteriota; class Candidatus Ozemibacteria; family Candidatus Ozemibacteraceae; species Candidatus Ozemibacteraceae bacterium. The sequence goes on from DAOSOK010000016.1 coordinate 56,046, forward strand.
TCGGCCGTGGAGTGTCCCGAAGGCCCCGCCCCCTCATCGGAAGGGGTTCCAAGAATGTTCCGGATGAAGGCGGGGGACGAAAAAACCTTTTGGGCGCACTGGGCGAATTTCGGCAGGCTTTGCCTGCTCTGGATGTCCAGCGAGTTGAGGGTATCCACGGCGGACGTTTCGACGGCGTCGATGGCGCGCTGTGTTTCGGATGAAATCTGGAGATACCCGAAGGTGACGAGCATGCCGAGCGGCAGCGATGCGACGAGCAGGAAGAGGGTCCGGAACATCGTCCTGAGAGAGACCGGGGGCGGTCTTCCCGAAATGCAGATATAGCCGAAAACGAAGCCCCAGAAGCAAATGAAAAGACTGCGATATCCCGTCAGGAGACCGGCGGCCTGTGTTCGAATCTTCGGAACGGGGGCGATCGCAACCATATCGTACGGATATTCGGTGGAAAAATACTCCCTGAATACCAGAAAATCGCCGGAGATGAGAGTTTTTCCCCGTTTCATCCGCGGAATCGAGTCGACGAGGCGGCGGAACGATCGAGGGTGTGTCCGTGCGAACCGGCGCGTCGCGTGCGGCAAAAGAGGCTTCAGGGAGTGTCCTACCCCTGAGACCGGAGCTAGGAGGGGATAATACCTCCTATCGGAAAGGCGGGCGGCACGCTCGAGGGCGTATCGGAGAGGGAACGTCGCCTTCGGCATGCGGTGAGGCCAGACAATCATGACGCCTCCGATGACGTTTTTGCCGTAGTTGATGGTGCGCCACGTCATCATGCCGTCGGTTTCTTCGTAGCGCACCGGGGTGATTCGTCCTTCGCGGCCGGCGATCAGCCGGGGAGGCGACCACGGACCGAAGATCAGGGAATTCTTGGAGGAAACGGCCTTCTGGCGTTTCGGATCGACGATGCCGGATTCGGACGTTTCGCGGTAGAAATCCATCAGATCGGCGAGGAGCTTCCCTTTCATCCGGGGCAGCGTTTTATGAGGGAAGGGGATGAATCGACCGTCGGAAGCGACACCGAAAGAGACGAGAAGCGTACCCGCCGGCCTGTGAAGCGGCGGATACGCTCTGGTGAACGCGGTTTCGGCAACCCGGGTATCGAAAAGAGATTCCGGGCGGGATCTCTTCGCTGATTCGACAATGATGGATTCGAGTCGGGCACCCATCATCTCGAGCTGGGATTCGATTGTCTGGGAAGCTCTGAGGCGATGAAGCCCCTGGCGGGCGAGACGATCCCATTCCTGCCGAATTCTGTCGGCCTGAACCTCGGAAAGATGCCTTTCCGTATAGGTCAGGATGACCAGGATCAGGGCCGACAGAAGAAAAGGAGCGGCAAGAACGAAGATCGCCTTGAGCCTGGAGGCCACTCAGGGCCTCACAGGCTGCCTGGGAAAGAGATCATTTCCGGCCGGGGCGTCCCGCCTTCATTTTCTTGGCCGGAGCCTTCTTTGCAGAGGCCTTCTTGGCCGGAGCTTTCTTTGCCGCAGCCTTCTTGGCGGGGGCCTTCTTGGCCGGAGCCTTTTTGGCGGGGGCTTTCTTGGCCTTCACGGGAGCCGGTTTCTCGGCTTTCTTGCCGGCCTGCTTGTGGGTCTGCGGGAAGAGAGGGGCGTCGTCCTCGTCCTTCGCGGCTTTCTTTTCGGCGGCGTGCTTCTGAACCATCTTGCGAAGCTCGTCGGCGGAGAGGAGACCCTTGCCCTTGTGGGTGACGTGCTCGGCGTAGAAGGGGACGAACAGATCCTGGAGGTTCTTGAAGATCGCTTCGTCCTTCAGTCCCTTGACGGCGCCAAGGACGATCTGGGAGGCGTAGCCGAACGCCAGAGTGAACATGCCGTTCATGATCTCCTGGAACTTTTCTTCACCGGGGATCGTGGCGGGGGCGAACATCGGGCACTTGCGGGCACGCTCGCGAAGCCATTTGTGGAACACGGTCATCAGCTTGCCGGACTGGGCCTGCTCGAAGAACAGAGCCTTGAACAGGTTCGGTTTGTCGCGGCCGAGAATGCACATCGCCATGGCGACGTCGCCGACGATGTTGTTGCCGCGGGGCTTGCGGGCTTCGGTGACGAGGTATTCGAGGGCCGCTTTGATGGTTTCGCTGCGGAGGTCGTTGATGGTGCGGAAGATCCAGAAGATCGGCATCGTGGAACAACCGACTTCGTTGGCAACGCTGACGGCAGTGACCGAAGGAAGACCTTCGCGCTCGAGAACTGCATAGGAACCCTTTAGGATGTCTTCATAACCGAACATGGTACGACGGGGCATCTTTGGTACTCCTGTTTCTAGTGTTTGATCTTGGAGCAAATAATATCCGTTAAGACATTACGTCCGACGAACCAATAATATAGTATGGTTTTAAGAAGCGCAAGGGGGAAATTAAAAATAATTAAAAAAATATTTGTATCCATCAAATCGCGGGGATGTGTTGCCGCGCCTGTACCGGTTGAAAATGACATTCCGGTCGATTTATGTTACAGTTTTCCCGCGACGGCCGGACTCGATTCCGGCCGGTTCGGTGAAACCGTCGAAAATCGAGGGACTCAACCCTTGAAAAAGGAGCATCACGTGTTTCGTATCGTAGAAAAGGAACAACTGGCGGCGGGCATCTCACGCCTTGTCTTCGAGGCCCCCCTGATCGCGAAGAAGCGGAAAGCCGGCAACTTCGTCATGCTGCGCGTCATGGAGGGCGGTGAGCGCATTCCGATCACGATCGCCGATTCCGACCCGGTGAAGGGGACCATCACGCTGTACGTCCAGGCGGTCGGAAAGACGACGAAGATGTTGACGGCGAAAAATGCCGGCGATGAGATTCCGGATCTCGTCGGCCCACTCGGCGAGCCCACCCATATCGAGAATTTCGGTACCGTCGTTTGCATCGGCGGCGGGGTCGGCACGGCCGAAATCTTCCCGATCGCGAAGGCCCTCAGGGATGCCGGCAATCACGTCATCGGCATCGTCGGAGCCCGTAACAAGGACCTGATCATTCTCGAACGAGAAATGCGGTCTATATGTAATGAATATTATATTACAACCGACGACGGCTCCGCGGGAATGAAGGGGTTCGTCTCCGACCGCCTCAAGCAGATCATCGACGGCGGGACGAAGGTCAGCTGCGTCTACGCGGTCGGCCCGATCCCGATGATGAAGGTCTGTTCGAACGTAACGAAACCCTACGGTATCAAAACCTACGTCAGCCTGAACCCGCTCATGGTGGACGGCACGGGGATGTGCGGCGGCTGCCGCGTCACGGTCGGTGGAAAGATGAAATTCGCCTGCGTCGACGGCCCCGAATTCGACGGCCACCAGGTCGATTTCGATGAACTGATCATGCGCAATCGCACCTACGGCGACCTCGAGAAAAAGTCGTTGTCCGATCACGAATGCAGGCTGCAGAAAGCGGCCGACGTCATGTCCGGAGGCAAATGACCATGTCAGCGAACACTCTCACTCCTCAGCAGCGAATGGCTCTTCCCCGGCAGAAACCCCTCGAACAGGACCCCAAAGCTCGCAGTCGCAACTTCCAGGAAGTCTGCTTCGGCTTCGACGAGACGCGCGCCCGCGAAGAGGCGAACCGCTGCCTCGAGTGCAAAAATGCCCTGTGCGTGAAGGGCTGCCCTGTCGGTGTGAATATTCCCGCCTTTATCTCGAAAATCGTCGAGAAAGACTATGTCGGTGCGGTACAGAAAATCCGCGAACAGAATTACCTTCCGGCGGTCTGCGGCCGGGTCTGCCCTCAGGAAATGCAGTGCGAAGCCCAATGCGTGCTCGGGAAGAAGCATGAGCCCGTGTCGATCGGAAAGCTCGAACGGTTCGTGGCCGATTACGAGATGCAGAACAACCTGTTCAAGAGCCCCGTCATCATGAACCGGCTCGATCGGAAAGTCGCGGTCGTCGGTTCCGGCCCCGCCGGACTGACCTGCGCCGCCGAACTCGCCAAGCTCGGGTATCAGGTGACGGTGTTCGAGGCCCTGCACGCCGTCGGAGGCGTTCTCCGGTACGGTATCCCCGAGTTCCGCCTGCCCAAGACGATCCTAGACACCGAGATGGAGCGCATCAAGGCGCTCGGCGTCAAGGTCGTGCTCAACTTCGTCGTCGGAAGGACCGCGACGCTCGACGAACTGTGCAACGAGATGGGCTATGAAGCCATCTTCCTCGGAACCGGCGCCGGCACCCCCAAGTTCCTCGACATCCCCGGTGAGAGCCTGAGTGGTGTCTACTCGGCCAATGAGTTCCTCACCCGCGTCAACCTCATGAAGGCCTACGGATTCCCCGAGTCCGACACACCGATCAGAATCGGCAAGCGCGTCGCCGTATGCGGCGGCGGCAACACGGCCATGGATGCCGTCAGAACGGCCATGAGGCTTGGGGCGGAAAAGGCGTATCTTGTGTATCGCCGCACCCGCGCCGAGATGCCTGCCCGAGTCGAGGAAATCCACCATGCCGAAGAGGAAGGCATCGAGTTCATGTTCATGACCAATCCCCTCGAAGTGCTGGGGGACGACAAGAACTGGGTCAAGGGCCTCAGGCTTCAGAAGATGGAAATGGGTGAGCCCGATGCCTCGGGGCGCCGCAAGCCGGTTCCCGTCAAGGGTTCCGAATTCGTTCTCGACGTCGAAACCCTCGTCGAGGCCATTGGTCAGGCGCCAAATCCGATCATCCAGGCCACTACGCCGGGCCTGAGCGTGACGAAATGGGGAACCGTCGTCGTCGACGAACGCATGACCACCAGCCGACCCAACGTATACGCCGGCGGCGATCTGATCACCGGCGGCTCGAAGGTCATCCTCGCCATGCAGGACGGCCAGAAGGCGGCTTCCTCGATCCATGAATACCTCCAGGCCCATCCTAAAAAATAATTCATAATATATAACCCGGGCTCGCTCCGGCACGCCATGGCGTGCCATTGCGAGCCCGGGTTTGCGTTCGGGGGAAAATGTTTTGACCGAATCGGGTAATGGTGTTATCATTCGTCCGTCGTTCTCGTGAAAAATGGAACGATCAACAAGGAATCAAGGAACTGGAGGAATTGGTGATGGCTGACAAGTCGTTCAACGCGTTTGAATTGGCCCAGGGACAGTTCGATGACGCTGCCAAGGAAATGGGGCTCGACCAGGGAACCCGTGACCTTCTCCGCAATGTCGACCGGGAATATCATTTCAATATCCCCGTCCACATGGACGACGGATCCGTCAAGGTGTTCCGTGGCTTCCGCTGCCAGCACAACGACGCGCGCGGCCCGTGCAAGGGCGGCATCCGCTTCCATCCGCAGGAAACCATCGACACCATTCGCGCCCTCTCGATGTGGATGACCTGGAAATGTTCCGTGGTCGATATCCCCCTCGGCGGCGGCAAGGGCGGCGTCATCTGCGATCCGCACAACCTGTCGATGCGCGAGCAGGAACAGATCTGCCGCGGCTGGGCCCGCCAGATCGCCCGCAACGTCGGCCCCGTCCAGGACGTACCGGCCCCCGACGTCATGACCACCGGCCAGCACATGATCTGGATCCTCGATGAGTATGAAAGAATCATGAATGGCAAGTTCCCCGGCTTCATCACCGGCAAGCCCGTCGGCGTCGGCGGCTCCCTCGGCCGCACCGAAGCCACCGGCTACGGCGTCATCTACACCGTCCGCGAAGCCATGAAGGAACTCGGAATCGACATCAAGAAGTCCACCTGCTCCATTCAGGGCTCCGGAAACGTCGCCCAGTATGCGGTTGACCAGTTCACCCAGCTTGGCGGCAAGGTCATAGCCATCGCCTGCTGGGACAACCATGACAAGAAAGCCTACACCTATCGTTGCGCCAGCGGCATCGAGTTCAAGAAGCTCATGGACTCCGTCGACAAGTTCGGCACAATCAACCAGGAAAAGGCAAAGGCCTATGGCTGGGAGAAACTCGACGGCGGCGCCTGGATCGAGCAGGACGTCACGGTCCTGATTCCGGCCGCCCAGGAAGGCCAGATCACCGAAGCAAACGTCGGCAAGATCAAGCCCACCGTCAAGATTCTCGCCGAAGCCGCCAACGGCCCCACCGCCAAGGAAGCCGACAAAGTCATCGAGAAGAGCGGCCTCTTCCTGATCCCCGACTTCCTCTGCAACGCCGGCGGCGTCACCTGCAGCTATTTCGAGCAGGTCCAGTGCAACATGAACTACTTCTGGGAGAAGGAAGAAGTCCTCACCAAGCTCGACACCAAGATGACCAACGCCTTCAAGGCCGTCTCGGCCCTTGCCCGCGACAAGAAAGTCTACATGCGCAAGGCCGCCTACATGATCGCGATCGAGCGCGTCGCCAAGTCCTGCAAGCTCCGCGGCTGGGTGTGATCGCACCGTTCCATTCGTAACGACATCGGGGGCTTCGGCCCCCGATGTTTTCGTAGGCGCGCAATACTTGCGCGCCTACGCCGTTCGAGGCATCATTCCGTTTCATGACACCGACCACCGTTCACGTTGCCGAGGCCCTGCGGCACCCCTGGGCCGCGGGCATCATCTTCGCTTTCACCTTCGTCCTCGTCTCGTTCCGCCAGATGCGGCTTCTGCCGATCGGCCGACCGTCCGGAGCCCTTCTGGGCGCTGTTCTCATGGTGCTTTTCGGCGTGATGTCCCCCGAAGAGGCGTATCAGCAGGTGAACTGGGATACGATCTGCCTGCTGCTCGGCATGATGATCGTCGCGGAGCACCTGCGTGATGCGGGCCTGTTCGAGCGGCTGACGCGGCGTCTCGGGGTGATGGGGTCCCCCTTCACACTTCTGGTGACCGTTTCCATCTCGGCGGCCATCCTGTCTGCCTTGCTCGTGAACGACACGATCTGCGTCGTGATGACGCCGCTGGTTCTGGCCGTCTGCGATGCCCGGCGGCTGAATCCCTTTCCATACCTGATGGCGCTGGCGACGAGTTCGAACATCGGCTCGGCGCTCACGCTCACGGGAAACCCGCAGAACATGATCATCGGTACCGTTTCGAAGATGGACTACGGCCGCTTCATCATGCTGATGACTCTGCCCGTGACGATCGCGATGGTGATCAACATCTACCTGCTCTGGTTATACTATCGAAAACGCCTCGTGAACCCCGAAGCCGCCCCTTCGAAGCGGTTCGAGGAAGAGATTCCGCGCACGCGGCGTCTGAGCATCGGCCTTCTCGCCCTTGGAATCGCGTGCGCCGGCTTTTTCGCCGGATACTCGATGGCGTTTTCGGCCCTCGCCGGCGCCGCGCTCGTCATCACCCTCCACCGGAGGGACCCGAAACATATACTCGAACGTATAGAATGGTCCCTGCTGATGTTCTTCGCGTCTCTTTTCGTCGTTATCGGCGGTCTGAAAACGAGCGGCCTGACCGCCCTCGGCACGAACTGGGCGCTGGGTTTCCTGACAGGGAACCTGACGTCGCAGGCCTGGACGTTTTCGGGGGTGACCCTAGTGGGATCGAACCTGTTCTCGAACGTTCCCTTCGTTTTGCTTGCCTCGCAGGCCGTGGGGAAGCTTCCCGCCCAGGAATTGTTCTGGTGCCTTCTCGCATACGTCAGTACCATCGCCGGGAATCTGACGCTGTTCGGATCCGTTGCGAACCTGATCGTCGCCGAGTCCGCGCGGGACAGATGCGAGATCGGTTTCGTCTCCTACGCGAAGTTCGGCGCCGTGTCGACCCTGTTGACCCTGACGACGGGAATCGGCATCCTCGTCGCAATTCTCCAGTACTGAAAATGTCCCGTCTTGTGGTATCCTGACCGCGTCGGCGCTTCGTCGCCGGCACCATAACGTCGCTACACACATAGAGGTGCGTATGTCGAAAACCGTTAAAACCCTGTTTCTGGCCGCTGCGCTCGTATGTCTTCCCACGCTCGTCGCCCCCTCCCGGGCGGCCGCGCACACGGCCGATCACTACAAGATCGCCGTCGGAGCGCCGTTCGCGTTTTTCGATATCGAGGACATCTTCCACCAGCGCTGGGTGAGCACATATCTGAGGGGCAGGCCGATCATCATCCTCACCGGTCACAGATACCAGCGCTACGAGATCCTGAAATGGGCCGAGTCCCTCAAACGCGATTTCGGCGTCACCGGCGCCGCCCACCTCCTGTGGGTCGTGAACCTCGTCAACGTTCCCTGGACGACCAGTCGCGGAACGGTCCTCAACCAGTGGCGAAGCTTCGGAGCCCCGATTCCCGTGCTGACCGACTGGCACGGCACGATCGGAAAGTCGATGCGGATCGACTATAACGTGCCGAATATTATCGCGATCGACGCCGACGGCCGACTCGCGATGCACGAGAAGCATACCTTCACGCCCGAAGTCTACGCCGCCGTCGCGACCCGCCTTCGCGCCCTTGTGACGACAGCCCCCGGGCTCGCCAAGCCCGCGACGCCGACACCGATGGATGCCGCAGTTCAGCCTGTCGCACCGTCCGCGAACGGCGCTCCGGTCTACGCTCCCCCCCCGATGCCCGTGACCGGGCAAAAGGGCGAATCCTACTGAGTGAGTTTGTATACCAGACATAATTCAATATCTGGAAAAGGAGTGTCGAATGTCTCGTTCCCGATGGTTCGTTCTTCTGCTTCTCGTTGCGCTCGCTCTTCCCGCTTCCGCCGAGAAGCCTTTCCGAATCCTGATCTCCGATGACGACGGCATCATGTCCGAGGGGATTCTCGAACTGGCCCGTGCTCTCGAAGACGTGGGCGA
>DAOSOK010000016.1:64810-114267 GCA_035373905.1 Candidatus Ozemobacteraceae bacterium
TTCCAATACCGCGAAACCTGGCTCAAGCGCAAGACCCCCTGGGGCAAAACCTACTTCTGGACCTCCATCAAACGCCCTGCGGCCGTTCCGGTCGAGGGTTCCGACTTCTGGGCCATGGAGGAAAACTACATCTCCGTCACCCCCGTTCCTCTCATCCAGAGCGACCGCCGCGACATGCGCGACCTCTCCCGCCTCAAACTGACCTTCGACGGCAAACTCATGAAATGATCCTCTGAAAGAAGACCGGGCCTGGAAAATCTCCGGGCCCGGTCTTCTTTTTATACGGGATGATTTATTCGGGGGCTTCGAGGTAGGTGTAGCCGTAGAGGCCGGAGCGGTAGATGGCCAGGAACTCCTTGCCTTCCTTCACGGTGATCTTGCCCTCCTTGACGGAAGCGCTGACCCAGCTTTCCATCGTGCGGACAAGCTTCTTGGGCACGAACTGGACGTAGTCGAGAACGTCGGCGACGAGCTCGCCGTCGATGACCTTTTCGATCTCGTAGCCGCCGTCGGGGTTGATGACGACGTGGGCGACGTTCGTGTCGCCGAACAGGTTGTGCAGGTCGCCGAGAATCTCCTGGTAGGCGCCGATCATGAAGACGCCGAGATAGTAGGGGTGGCCTTCCTTGATCTGGTGGACCGGCAGGGTGGAGGAGAAGGTGCGGGTGCCGATGAAATGGTCGATCTTGCCGTCAGAGTCGCAGGTGATGTCCTGCAGGGTGGCTTCCTTGGTAGGCTTTTCGTTCAATCGCTGGATCGGCATGATCGGGAACAGTTGATCGATAGCCCAGGCATCCGGCAGCGACTGGAACAGCGAGAAGTTGCAGAAATACTTGTCGGCCAGCATCTTCGGCAGCGGCTTCAGTTCGTCGGGGAGGTGCTTGAGGTCTTTCGACAGCTCCATGACCTCGTAGGCGATGGACCAGTAGAGCCGCTCGACGAGGGCGCGCGTGCGCAGGTCGACCATGCCGAGGCTGAACAGGTCGAGGGCTTCTTCCCGGAGCTGCTGGGCGTCGTGCCACGCCTCGTGCATGTTGCGCTGGTTCAGGTGCTTGTACAGCTCGTGGAGTTCGCGCACGAGCTCGTGGTCCTTCGCGGTGATCTTGTGCGTGTTGCCCTCGAAGGTCGGCGGGCTGCTCGTCTCGAGGACGTTGAACACCAGCACCGAGTGATACGCCGTCAGGGCCCGGCCGGATTCGGTGATCAGCGAAGGGTGGGGGAGGCCGTTCTTGTCGGCGGCGTCCTGCAGAAGGGAAACGGCGTCGTTCGCGTATTCCTGGAGCGCGTAGTTGACGCTGCTGGAGATCGTCGTGTGCGAGCCGTCGTAGTCGACCCCGAGGCCGCCGCCGATGTCGACGAACTCGATATTGCACCCGAGCTTGCGCATCTGGACGTAGAACTGCGCGACCTCGCGGAGGCCTGCCTTGATCTTGCGGATGTTGGTGATCTGGCTGCCGAGGTGGAAATGCAGGAGCTTTGCGCAGTCGAGAAGTTCGGCTTCGGTCAGCAGGGCCAGGGCATCGAGCAGGTCGCTGGGGTAGAGGCCGAACTTGCTCTGGTCGCCGCCCGACTCTTCCCATTTGCCCGAGCCGCTTGAGGAAAGCTTGATCCGGAGGCCGATGTTCGGCTTCAGCTTGAGACGCTTGGCGACGCTGATGATCAGCCTGAGCTCGTTCAGCTTCTCGACGACGATGAAGACCTGCTTGCCCATCTTCTGCGCCAGGAGGGCGAGTTCGATGAAATCCTCGTCCTTGTACCCGTTGCAGACGATCAGCGCGTCCGGGTTGTCCATGATCGCGAGGACGGCGTGGAGTTCGGGCTTCGAGCCCGCCTCGAGGCCGATGCGGAACTTGCGGCCGTGGCGGACGATCTCTTCGACCACCGGTCGCATCTGGTTCACCTTGATAGGGTAAACGGTATAATACTGGCCTTTATAATCATACTCGTTCGCGGCGCGCGAGAAGCAGTTCGAGATGTTCTCGATGCGGTCGTCGAGGATGTCCGGGAAGCGGAGCAGCACCGGCATCGCGACGTCGCGCAGGGACAGTTCGTCGATCACTTCCTTCAGGTCGATCGACGGCCCCTTTTTCTGGCGGGGCGTGACGACGACGTGTCCTTTCGAGTTGATACTGAAATAATTGATCCCCCACCCGTTGATGTTATACAGTTCTGCCGAGTCTTCCGGACGCCATTTGCGCATGGTCTGCCACCTCGTTCGGGAATGGGCCGGCGGACGGATGCCGCCGATTACAGCATGGTATGCGGAAACGGCATCCGCCGCAACGATTTTCGTGAAAAAAACAAAATTCAGGGAGCCCGGAGCGAAGGGGTCGACCGGCAGAATATTGAGTCCTGCATATCAAAAACCAGCTTCGAGTCTCCGTTCGTGCTGAGCTTGTCGAAGGACGAGCAGCCACTTGCCGATGATTCCTCATTTCGCCCTTCGACAGGCTCAGGGCGAACGGGTGGCTTTCATTCTGCAGGAATCGATAATGTGATGAAATCTATATTATTTTCGGGGCGTCTGCGCGCGCTCCGCGAGACCGGTATACGCGCGGATGGCCTTGAAATAGCGGGTGCCGGTGACGCCGCCGATCGTATAGGTCATTTCGACCTGGTCGCCCTTCGAAAACCTGTCGTAATCCGACTTGCCCACGGCCTGGTGGAGAAAGCCCGAGGTGGACGTGTCGACGTCGAGATAGTAGGTGGTCTTCGTCTGGTTCCGGTTGTTCTTCCGGACGGTCGATGTCTTGAACGTCTTGTTCGTGACGAAGCCGCGTTCGACGGCGGATTTCCCGACCATCCGGTCGAACACGAAAAACAGCATGACGCACGAGGCGAGTGCGATCATGATCAGCGCGACGATGGGGGAGGTTTTGGCCCGCCCGGCCCGTGGGTTGTTTCCGTCGTTCAAGAGGGTCTCCTCTGTCCGCGCCGTCGAAGGCGGGGCGGACGCGTCAGGTCGAAGGCTGTCTTCCCTCGCCGATCGATTTTTCATACAGCACCTTCTTCACAAGGCCGCCGTGAACGTCGCTGATGGGGAAGACGATGACGAACGCGTTGTCATCGTGCTCCTCGATGAGTTTTCGGAGATTGCTTATTTCGAGGCGCGTCACGACGCAGAGCAGGACCTCCTGATCCTTTTCGGAGTAGCCGCCACGGCTCTTGATGATCGTCACGCCGCGCTGAAAATCGTTGACGATATTGAACCGGATCTGCTGGGACTTGGCGGACATGATCATCACGCCGTTGTAGGACTCGATGCCGTGCATCATGAAATCGACGGTTTTCGATGCGGAAAGATACGCGATGATCGAGTAGAAGACGTGTTCCGGGCTCAACATCGTCAGTGCCGTCGAGAAGATGATGATGTTGAAGAACAGGATCGAATCGCCGACGGTTGCCGGAAACCGGCGGCTGATGATCAGCGCCATGATTTCGGTCCCGTCGAGGACGCCGCCCCCGCGGATCGAAAATGCGATGCCGGCGCCGAGAAAAAAACCGCCGAAGATCGCGTCCAGGAGTTTGTCACTCGTGATGATCGGGATTTGGATGAGGGGCAGGAGAATGGAGAGCAGAAGAATGGAGAACGCTGCCCGGTAGGCGAACTCCCGGTTGAAATTGTGATAGGCGGCGAAAATGAACGGGATGTTGATGAGGAAGATGAACAGCGCGAGTTCGATGCCGGTCAGATGCGAGAGGAGCATCGAGATGCCGGTCACGCCGCCGTCGATCAGACCGTTCGGAATCAGGAAACCCTTGAGCCCGACGATGGCGAGAAGCGGGCCGGCAAGCATGAAAAACGCTTCGTAGACCATCGCCTGCGAAAGACGGAACGGGACGGGCTTTGTCGAGAGAAGCGCCGCAACGCTGTAATGGCATTTGTTGCAGACGAATCGTTCGCCGCTTCTGGGCGCCTGTTTATGTCCGCAGTTCGGGCAGGTCATTTCAAAGGGCGGCTTGGGTTTCCGGTTGAAGAGAAGGGTTCCGACGGTGTGAATGATGCTCATGGTGTGCTCGGGTGTCAGTCCTTGGGCTGCCGGGAGGGGGATGTCGGGGGGGGCGGCATCAGTTGCGCGATTTCGCGCGAGATGCGTTCGGGTTCGTGTGGCCAGTAGCATTCGAGAAGGGGCCGGATCTGCATCGTGATGATCTCCCGATGCCATGCGTTCCAGTCGGAAACACCGTCGGGAGGCGGCATGAAGTAGCCGTGACCGATCCGGTACCCGGGGCCGAGATGCTCCGTATCGGACGAAATGCGCGAGTTGAGCGCGATGAAGCCATCGCAGATCTGCCGGACGAGGGCGGGCGGGGCTTTTTGATCGAGCAGATGCTGGGTGAATCTCGGGGAATCGAATGCCGGATCCAGTTGGGCAAAGGAAAACATTCTGCGGAAACTGAAATCCGATATGCCCCGCCCGGGTTCGGCCGCGTTGATGGTCCCGAGGATATACAGATTTGGAGGAATATAGAAATCCGGGTCGCCGCGGCGCTGGAACGAAAGGGAAATCGAGCAGTCCTGGTGGCGCTTTTCCGCGTCGATCAGCTGAATCAGTTCGCCGAACACCTGTTCCGGCGAACCGCGGTTGATCTCTTCGACGATGAGGACGTAGTTGCGTGCGGAATCCTGCTGGGCCTGTCTGCAGAGCTCGAAGAAGGGGCCGGTGTTGCGGCGCCCCGCATGTCCGGGGAGTTCCTGGGGGCCGAGCACGAAGTCCAGGAAGGAATACGAGGGGTGGAACTGGACGATCCGGACGCGGGCGTCGTTCCGCTCGCAGAGCAGGAGCCAGGCGAGGCGACGGGCGAGGAAAGTCTTGCCGACGCCTGACGGTCCCTGCAGGATGAGGTTCTTCCGCAAGCGCCAGCAGGCGAGGATGTCGTGGGCCCGCTGGAGGTCGAGGAAACATTCGGCGGAAAACTCCTCTTCGCCATACGCATCCGTGCGCAGGGCAGGGACGGCGAACAGCGACTGGATGTCGCGATACTCCGATTCGGTGACGCGGATGAGCGGGGAGTCGACGTTCCTGATGATATCCGAATGGGCGAGTCCCGGGTGCTTTTTCACCTCGGAAAACGCGATCGGGCGTTCGAGCATGCGGGTCTTGCGGATGCGGACGACGGGGCCGGACGGGGTCTGCGTGAGAGGCGTCGTTACCTGGCCGAGGCAGACGATGGCGTTCACGGGGGAGCCGGTATAGCCGAGGACGAGATCGCCCTGGGACATGTCGAGAAAGGGGCCCGGATTGGAAAGCGGCTGGTTGTTGATGTCCACCGTGGGGAGGAGAAGTTCGCTTCCGACGTCGACGTTGCCGAAACCGGTCTGGTCGGATCTCGTCTGGACCCACCAGATGCGCCGCTCGGGATTTTCGAGCTCGTTCCGGGAAACCTTCATCACGTCGAGAAGTTCCGAGACGAGTTGCGGATATCGCGTCAACCGCACGAGCGGCGCGACGGTCGCGGTGAGATGCTCGGGAAAGCGCCAGCCGCCGCATTTGAGCCACGTGACGGATCGCATCAGGTAGGACGTTCCAGCGTCCTTCACGAGGACGCCGGGACCTTCGACGCGAGCGACGCCGGACAGGCGGCCGGTTCCATGCCGCGCGAAGACGAGGTCCCCCTCGCGCATGATCATCAGAAAATCCCAGGCGTTCTGGTGCGCCGTTGGCCGTTCGGGCGAGCCGGCAGGGGAGGGGGCCTCGTCGGGAATGCGGTTCATGTCGCGGACCAGAAGTTGCTCGGCGATTTCGAGGCTGATGAACCCTTCGGTCAGGCAGCGCTGCTCGTCGGGCTTCCGGCCGAAGGTGATGAGCCATGTGTCGTTTTCCTGACGCGATTCCTCCTGGTGGGAGCGGGTGTAGATCTGCGGAAAGGATTCGTCGACGCGGCGCGAGACGAGCAGGAGCCACTCGCGATAGGACCGGGCGTCGCGATCAGGCCCGGCGATGCCGAACTGCTCGAGATAGCGCTTCACCGGCTGGTTCGCGGGAAGGAAGAGTTTCGGATTCAGCCAGAACAGGCCGATGGTCAGACGTTCGAAGATCGAACCGTCGAGGGAAAGGCACTTGTCGAAAGCCGCCGCAGCTTCCGCAACGCCCGTCTGCGAACTAATGGCGAGTTCCCACAGATTGTGGACCTCGTTGAACAGACGGTCGCCGGACGAGTTGAAAAACCAGGGGCGCACGTCGTTGAAGGCGGGAACCGGCGGAAGGCGGTCGAGCGCCGACGCGCGCGGGTCGAACCGCTTCGAAATCTCGGAGAAGATGCGCAGGCGTTTTTCCGGCATGATGTTCCGGTTGAAGGTCGAAAAGAAGGTGAACGGGTCGAACACCTTGAGCGGCCGGCGGCGGTCGGTCGAGTCGGTTTCCGTGAGGGGAATCATGGGGAGCCCCAGCAATTCGAGTTCGCGCAGAATCTCGACGAGATCACCCTGCCTGTTGCTGAAGGGAATGAGCTGTTCGGCGAGTCGCCGATAGGCGTCAGCCCAGGGCGTTGTCTGGGAAGATGCTCTCATGAAAGTGTCCCCTCGGGGGTTCCGGAATGGCACAGCGATGCCGAAGACGCGGGTCTTCCAGAAATAATATGTGTTATGCTATATATAGCCATGGATTCTATAGGGATTTGATGCGGTGCAGGGCGAAAAGGGTGACGATCGATATGACCGACATCCAGAGCGTCGTTTCACAGAAATAGGACGCGAGAAGGAGAATGCCTCCGGCGCCCAGGAACGCTGGAGCCGTCTCTTTGCGGCCGTACATGACCAGTCCGACCCCGATCGATCCCCAGACGATCGACGAGAACATCCACCATGCGTCGAGTTGCATGCTATTCGCCCCCTTCCCCGGACGAGCCGTCGTCGGGCTGGGCGTCGATATACGGTTCGGGCGCCTCGCCGGAAGACGGACTCGGAGTGGCCCCGCCTTTTTTTGTCAGGTTTTCGATGATGCGCTTTCCTGCGAGGGCTCCGGCGTGATTCGGAAGGATTTTCAACGCCTTGTTGTAGTCGGCGATCGCCGCGTCGAAGGCCCCGTTCGCGCTGTTTTCCTCGGCATTGTCGACGAGATTCTCCACCGCCTGCAGCCGGTAGGCCGCAGCCTCATCCTTTCTCCGCTTCTTTTCGAGGTCCCGGCAGAGCTGGATGATCTTCTCGACGTTATGTCCGACGACTTCGGGCTGGGTGATCTGCGAGAGCAGGGCGCCTGCTTCGGTTGTGGGAACGGGCGCGGTGCCCGCTTCCTCTGCCGGCTGTTCCTGGGCTTCACCGGAGCCGCCCGTTTCGGAATCGGGAGCCGGCTTGGCCGGCTTTGCGACGGCGGGCTCGGCGCTTTTCGCTTTCGAGGAAATCTCGTCGAGAAGGGATTTCACGTCGCCGTCGTTCTTGAGGCCGGGAAAGCCGGTCGCCTGCTTGAGAAGGCGCAGAGCTCCCGCGGGGTCCTTTTCCGCGCGCGTTTTTGCGGCCTTCAGGTATCTATCGCGGATCTCGGCCGTCAGCTCCGAGACGCGGTTCTTTTCCCCGAGGGCATCGAGGGATTTCAGTTTCCCGATGAGCGGCCTGGGCGCCGAGAAGCCGGGCTTGAAGGACCTGACATCCTTTTCGGCGGAGGCGAGGAGCCCGGCGCGATCCTTCTCTTTCGCCTGCTCCGTCTTTCGGGCAGAAGCGGCTTTTTCGCTTTCGAGGGCCTCGCGCGCAAGGCCGAGTTTCGCTTTCGTCGTGGGTTGGTCGGGATCGATCGCGAGCGCACGTTCATACAACGCCATCGCGGCGTTCTTGTCGGAGATGAGTTTCATGTCGCCGGCGAGCGCGATCTTGGAGGCCAGCAGACGTTTCAGAGGGGCGACCTGGTCCGAGCCGGCAAGAACGCCGAGCGCATCGAGTTTTCCCTGGATCTTCGATGGATCTTCATCGCCGGTGAACTCGTCGATCTCCTTGCGGACCGCCTCGAAATGGGTGTCGAGGGTGCCGCGCCCCGGATCGGCGGCGGGCGGCTGCGGCGGCTGGACGGCAGGCGGAGAACCGGCAGGAGAGGCGGTGATGACTTCCACGGAGGCCGCTTCCGGCGCGGCGACCGAGGCGGAGGCGGCGACGGAAGGCGATGCGACGAGTTCGACCGTTTTCGTGGCCGGAGGCGCGACGACGATCGTTTCGGACGTTTCGACGGGAACGGGTGGCGTCATGACGGGGGGGGGGACGACGGCCGGTTCCGTTGCCGGGAGCGGCTCGGGCTCGGATGCCGGAACACGGGGTTCGGAGACGGAAGCGGCGGGCGTCGCCACGCTCGTGGCATCGATCGCGGGAGAAGCGGGAAGAGGTATATCGTTTCGTATATATAGTGCAAGCGATGCGATCCGGCCGGCGCGGTCGTCCTGCTGGACGATCGAACCCCGCGTTCGGGAATACTGCCAGATGAGAAGGCCCGCGACGAGCAGGACGACGGCGGAAACGGCGAACGCCGACTTCGACGAAAAGCCGGTTTCCGCGAACAACCCTTCCGCGGCGGAGCGCCTCAGGCTGTCACGGCGTTTCGTCAGGTCCATCCGCACCCCGTCGACGGGATACTTCTGCAGATGCTCGTCGAGCAGGGAAATGATCTCGTCCGTCGTCGGCCGCTGGCCGGGCTGTTTGTCGAGCATGCGGCGGATCATCGGTACGAGAGCGGCCAAGGCAGGATCGGTCGGGAGGGATGGCATGGGCAGGGTTCCCTGCACCTGCTTGAGAGCGATCGAGAGCTCGGGGTTCGAATCGCCGTCGGCGGTGAAGGGGGGCGAGCCGAAGATCAGCTCCCAGAGGACGATGCCGATCGAGTAGACGTCAGAGGCGGGCGTGAGGGCCGACCCGCTGGTGCATTGCTCGGGCGACATGTATTGGGGCGTGCCGAGAGTCATGCCGACCCGGGTCATGGCCGCTTCCGTCTTCGCAATGCCGAAATCGAAGATTTTCAAGGTGCCGTCGCGCGTCACCATGAGATTGCTGGGCTTGAGATCTCGATGAATGAAGCCCTTCGCGTGGCAGGCGCGGATCCCGTCCAGCAGCTGGAGCATCAGGGGGACGATGCGCCGGTGCTCGGGAACGCCGGATTTCTTGATGTCGCTGAGGAGCATCCCGTCGATGAATTCCATGACGAGGAACGGCCGGCCGGTCGCCTTGTCGCGGGAAGAGGCGTAGATGGCCAGCACGTTGGGGTGGCCGACCGTCGCGAGAAGCTGGCCTTCCTTGATGAACCGGTCGACGACCGTCTCGTCCGTCGAGATGCTGGCGTTCAGCACCTTGATCGCGACGGGGCGATTCAGGGCCGTGTCGAGGGCCTTGTAGACGGTTCCCATGCCGCCCTGGCCGAGAACGCGTTCGAGCCGGTAGATGTCGCCGATCATCGCCGGATCGGAGGCGGTCGTCGCCGTTCCGGGGGCCGGCGCCTTCATCCGCTTCTTCAGCGCTTCGATGATATCGGGGACCGTCGGCCGGTCCTCTGGCTTCTTGGCCAGCATCTTGTGCAGAAGGTCCGAGAACGGCGCTGTGCGCGGATCTTCGTTGATGCGATCGATCGGCACGGGCTCGTTGAGATGCTTGAGCGCGATCGAGAGAGCGGGGTCCGTCGCTTGTGAATCGATGTCGAACGGCACCTTGCCGGCCAGCATCTCCCAGAACATGATGCCGATCGAGTAGATGTCGGCGGCGGCGGTAATGTCGGCTTTACCGAGGCACTGCTCGGGCGCCATGTAATGCGGAGTTCCCAGCGTCACGCCCGTGCGGGTCACCTTGCGGGCCGTCTTCGCGACGCCGAAATCGACGATTTTCAGCTGGCCAGACCGGTTGATCAACACGTTGGCGGGCTTGAGGTCGCGGTGGATGATGCCCTTCTGGTGGCAGGCGTGAATGCCTTCGAGAAGTTCGATGAACAGCTGCAGCAGCCGGGGAAGATCGCTGCGGAGCGTGTGCTCGGCCGCTTCGAGCGTGAGACCGTCGACGAGTTCCATGACGAGGAAGGGGGCCTTTGTTGCCTCGTCGGTGTCGGACGCGTAGACGTCGATGACGGCCCGGTGTTTTATTGTCGCCAGGATCCTTCCCTCGTTGAGGAATCGCTGGACCAGATCCTTTTCGCCGACCGACTCGGGATGCAGGAACTTGAGGGCAACCTCGCGGCCGAGGTTGACGTCGACGGCTCTGTAGACCTGGCTCATGCCGCCCGATCCCAGCTGGGAAACGATGCGGTAATGCCGGCCTACGATGGTGTTCGGTTCAAACATGCGGTTTTTGTCCTCTTCGGGCGACGACCGTTGCGATATTCGTCGCGCAGGTTGTCTTCCCGTATTCTACCCGCGCCCCCCCTCATCATTCAAGATTTCCGGCGGAGGGGAACGTCGCCGGAGTCGACGGGTGTTCAAAGAAGTCCGGATGAGGTATGTTCGTTCGCATGTGTGGAGAAACCCCATGCCGCTGACCATCGTCGGAACGGTCCATCTCGATCCCGCCGGCTACGACCGGCTTCTTTGCGCCCTTGCGACCATCGGGCCGGATCTCGTCACCGTCGACGTCAGCCGGTTCGCCGTCGAGTTCCGGCGGTCGCGCGGCCCCGGCTTTCTCGGCCGCCTCGCCACCTTCAGGCGAGCCGACGGAACCCTGCCGCCCGCCCTCGAGGCCGTCGAAGCCCAGATCGCCGTCCCGTACGAACTGCGAGCCGCGGAGGATTGGTGCAGATCCTCTTCCGCCAGGCTCACCCAGGTCGGGAATGATGATGAATCCAGGGAGCTTCTCGAACTCTTCGAAACCGAGCTGATGTCCCCGGAAAACCTTGCGCGGCTTGCCGTTGAACCCGTACCGTCGCTTGCCGTCCAGGTGCGAAGTCAATGGGAAACGGCCCGACGCAGGATGCGGAGCCGCGGCGGAGTGACCCCCGCTGACGAGCGTATCGCCTCCCGTCTCGAAGAGGAACTGGCGTCTGCGCGGGGGCATCTTTGCCATATCACCGGCTGGACGCATTGTGCGCCGTTGGCGAAGCTCCTCGAAAATTGGTCGCCCGAACTCCTGCTGCTCGCCGCTTTCCCGGAGAAACGCTGAAGGGGATGACGCGGATCACCCGAGGGGATCCGAGGGCGGCGGGGCGTCTTCTGCGCCTTTCGAGAGAAGCAGTTCGGCCGTTTCTGCATGCCCCTGCGCTCTCGCAACATGCAGCGGCGTAAGATCGTAGTCCCCGCGGGCGTCGATCTCCGCCCCGCGGTCGATGAGCAGGGCCGCCGTCGCGGTGCTCCCGCGGGCCGCAGCCTGGTGAAGCGGCGTCATGCCGTCGTTGGCGCGGGCGTTGACGTTCGCCCCGCGGTCGAGCAGCAGTTTCGCGATGTCGGTCCGAGAATGATATGCTGCACTATGTAAAGCTGTTCCCCAGGTCGACGTTCGCGCGTCAACCTGCGCTCCGCGTTCGAGCAGGAAGGCGACGAATTCGCCCTGTCCCTCGCGAGCTGCGTAATGAAGCGGCGTTTCTCCGATGTCGTTGCGGCTATGGATGTCCGTTCCCCGGTCGAGCAGGATGCGGGCCGCATCGCAACGGCCAAGAGCGGCCGCGAGATGAAGAGCGGTGCCGCCGTTCGGGCCTCGGGCTTCCGGATTGGCCCCCGCATCCAGCAGAAGCATTACGATCTCAGGGGAATCCGAGAGCAGGGCGAGATGAATGGGCGGCGCGGTTTCCGGGCCGTGAAGGTTCGGATCGGCGCCGCGCTCGAGAAGATGCTTCACCAGGTCGGGACGGCCGGTAATGATCGCGATGTGCAACGGCGGAGCGCCGTCGTTCATCTGGACGTTCGGACGGGCTCCGGCGTCCAGCAGCATATCGACCAGGTCGGCCTGGCCGGTCGCAACCGCCAGATGCAGCGGCGTCGACCCCGGCCAGTTGCCGGATGCGCCGGGAACGTTCGGATCAGCTTTTCCGGAGAGCAGGATCCGGATCGTTTCCCGGTGGCCCATGCTGACGGCGATGTGAAGGGGGGTGAGACCCCAGATATCGAGGCGGTCTGGGTCGGCCCCCTGTCCCAGGAGAAGGGCGGTCCGCCCGGAATTGCCCGCGCGGGCGCACTGGTGAAGGGAATGATAGGGGAGATACCAGGCCAGGAACAGAACGGCGATCAGAAGCGCCAGGGCCGCGGCCGGAACATACGCGGGCAGGTCCGAGAGCGCGAGACGAGTGACGGCGACGAAGCCGCATCCGGCGCCCCCGAGAAGCGCCGCACGGCCGGCGAATGTTTCCGGAAAATTGATCAAGATGTGGTGTTTCCTCGTTTCCAGTATACCCTACCTGGTTCCGAGGAGAAAGGCGATGGCGTTTCCGACGGCGGCATTGTTGAAGACATGGGCCCAGGGATGGGGCACCGTGAGTAGGGTTTCGCCGCGCTTCCAGCCGTGATCGACGAGAAAGGCCTCCAGTTCTCTCGTATATGATGCGTTATAGATATCCCGTTCGCCCCAGGTGAGAAAGACGGGCCGCCGTTTGACGTCGGGCCTGAACCCGTAGGGATACCCGCCGCCGTCGAGCCAGAAGCCGGTGAACGGGGTGTCCGTCCTGACGGTGAGTTCGGTCGAGGCGAAATAGGCGCCGTTGGAAAAGCCGGCGAGAATGATCCGGCCTTCGTCGACGGGGTACGAACGCCGAAGCTCCGAGACGAGCCGCACGAGAAACGCCCGGTTCTCGTGAAAGTGCTCGGGGCACCATGCCCTGACGCCGGGAACGTCGGGATACGAGCCGGTCATGCCGCGCGGAAAGACGGCGATGAACCGATGCAGACGGGCCGCATCGGCAATCTGCCGGTACAGCGATCGGGTTGCGCCCGACGGCGCATCGGGCGCGTCGAAACCCTGGAGCATGAAAAGGAGCGGAACGGCCTGCGATGCCGGAAGCTCCTCCGGGACGAACAGGTAGTATTCACGCTCTTGACCGTCGGAAACGATGGTCTTCAGGACCCCCGGCGGGGGGAAAAACTGGAGAAACCAGGGGACCCAGAGCTCGATGCAAGTTATGAACAGGACCAGGAGCAGGAGGCATTGGGCCCACGCCGGAAACGACGGGCGGGAGGAAAGAAACCTCACGGCGGCTCAGGAGGCCGGCCCGGCCGATCCTGACGGAATGAGATCCAGGACCACGATCTCGGGAGGACAGAGAAGACGGATTCTGGGCGCGTGTTTCCGTTCGAGGCCGGCGCCGCGGGTTACGAACAGGCGGCGCCCGTCGGGAAATATCGATTCTCCGTCGCAGGCTTGGCGCGGCAGTTTGCTTGAGGTGACGAGCGGGCCGAACCAAGGAAGCCTGACCTGTCCCCCGTGAGTGTGCCCAGCGAGCATCAGGTCGGCCGAAACCCGGCCGAGCGCGTAATCGGGCGCATGCCCGACGACGAGGTGAAATCCCTCGGTGGGCGGGATCTTCAGCCGGGAGTCGAACGATTCCCGCATGCCGAGGAGCGTCACGGCGAGTCCGCCTTCGAACCGGAGCGCCGAGCGGCTCGACACGGTTTCGACGCCCGTTCCTGAAAACATCTCGGTCCAGGGCAGGGTGTCGACGTTCCCCTGGATCGCCAGCACGCCGAGCGGGGCCTTGAATCCGATGTTCAACAGATACTCGCGAGTCGCGAGGCGGACGTTCTGCCGGACGGACTCGGACCAGTCGTGGGTGTAATCGCCGCCGAGGAGGATGAGGTCGGGTTTCTCGGCGAGAAGCGACCGCCAGACCCGCCGCTCGTTTTCGCCGAACGTATCGCTTTGAATATCACTCATGAAAGCGATGCGGATCTTCGAACGGATCTTGGGTGTGGCGATCTGAAGACGCCGCACCGTCAGTTGGCCTGGCTCGACGAAGAATCCCTGCCAGGCGACGGCCAAGAGCAGTCCCGCAAGCAGGGTGGCCGTGAACGCGCGCGCCCATTCGCGGCTTCGGGCCAGAAACAAGGCCGACACGGCAAGCGTCGCCGGAAGATACCCGAACGCGAGCCAGGCCATATCCCGCATGAAAAGGAAGGAGTCCCGGGATCTGTACGATGATGCAACTGCACAACCGCTGACAAAAACGAGAGGGATGAATAGCATGGCGAATCTCATCCGGCTTCTCGAGAGAAGAGCGACCGTAACGAGAGAAAGGGCGCCGAACAGCAGATGCGTCGCGCAGATGTGGAGATCAAGGGTATTCATGGGGCCCATGATACGAAAAAAATCGCACTGTTGCCATACCCCAGGTTCAGCTCATTCCGTCAGCGATCGAATGAACACGAGATCTGCGGCGGACTGTGGAAACAATCGGGGGCTTCAGAAAAATGGGTCTGGAGAAAATAGAATATGTAAACTCATGCGAGAGGTCGATATGATTTTTTACTGTTTTGCATGGATGATCCTTTGGTATACTTGATCGGTGCTGCGCCGGTCAGCAGAAAGAGGAGAAGGATGCATTGAAAGGTCGATGCGGACTCGCCGCTGATCCGGAGGTTTGGCCTGAACTTGCTCTTAGAGGAGAATGTCATGAAGGGATATTTTCGAAGGCTCGCGATTGTTCACCTTCTCTGCTTCGGCTTCCTGGCAATGCTCGCGACTGCGTCTCAGGCCTCCATCACATGGACGGAAGGGCGGGACGGCGTTCGGATTTATTATCCATCGACCGGATGGACCTGGACCGAAGGAAAAGATGGTCGCCGTGTCGTGTATCCTGCCAACGGGTGGACCTGGACGGAAAGCCGGAATGGCCGCAGAATCATTTATCCGAGCAACGGCTGGACGTGGACGGAGGATCGTAACGGCAACAGGACCGTCTATCCGACCAACGACTGGACCTGGACGGAAGGACGCGACGGGCAGCGAGCCGTCTATCCGACCAACGGCTGGACGTGGACGGAAGGCCGCGACGGGCACCGCGTCGTATACCCGACCACTGGCTGGTCATGGTGGGAGGATCAATCCGGCAGGAGAATTCCCTACCGAACGGATGGAGGCCCCGCCACCGACCTAAATGAAATACTGATCGACATGCTTATCCAGAAAATACCGCTCGATGACTCGCTGAGGGCGAGCCTCAATCTCCTGCTCGATCAGATGGGGTGGAGAGCGACCTACAAAACCGTCAACGGTGTCCTTGCCGAGGCGCATGCGATGATGAATATGGGCTACGTTTCCGAGGCGCGGGAGCATTTCCGCTACTATGCCCGGAATGGCGGCCACGACGAGGTTCGCCGTGAAGCCGCGTATTTCACTGGCTACTGCAGCGTCGTTCTTGGAGACATGAACCAGGCCGCGTCCGAATACCGTGACTTCCTTCAGATGTATGAAAACTCCTGGAACACGGCGCTCGTTCCCGATGCGATGTACGTTCTGGGAGTCGTGTACGAGTATCTGAACGAATTCTCCCAGGCATACGACATGTATCGCACGTGCATCCGGCGATTCCCCGGTTCCGAGATGGCCCAGAAATCGAAAGAGCGGCTCAAGGCTCACGGCCAGAGCGAACGCATCGCGCCTTCCCGCGGGAACGTCCCTTCTGACGCGGTTTCGGGCGGAAGGGGAGGGGGCGCGCTGGGCACGATCCCGTTCGGATGCCTGAAACGCGACCGTGAAAGTCAGCTCCGCGTTCGCGAATTCATCAAATCCGTCGAACGGGACAGTGGTGTCGCACCGTCTTTCCTGAAGCTCACGGATGACGACAAGATGCTCGATTCCGTCAGGAATGCCCTCCTGCTCTGGGGGGAAAAGGTGAAATTCACCGACCTTCACGAGAACGGATCCACCGAACGCTGACGGGCGTATTCCAAGACGTTCGAAAAACACAGGAATCCCGGCGACGGACGAACGACCGTCGCCGGGATTCTCTTGAATGGCAATAATCAATATCATATTATATAACGTACGATGTAAAAGACATCAAGCGAACGAGTCGTGAGAACATACAATATGTAAACTGTTTTGTTTCTGACGTTCAAGCGGGTTGACTCATGAATGGCGATCGGGTATGGTTGATTCATGCCTTGGCGCGCGAAAGCGCCGCCGGTGTTTCGCCGGCACTGGAACGCTAAAAGCGGGATCAGATTCGGTGTCAGATTGCTACGCAATCTGCGCAAGGCAGAGGCAGGCGCGGTGAGAACCGCGCCTGTCTTCACGAAAGGATCAGCATCGTATGAGTATCCTCGATTGGATTTCCGGGCTCCTGGGAGAAGGTATCGGAGGCGCGGGGCATTCCCGGCGAAACGAGGGCAAGGATGTACGCGAGCTTGCCGGGCGGCTGGGCGTCACCGAGGAAGAGCTGATGTCGATTCGTCCGGCGTATCGTGAAATCCGTGTCAAGAAACGCTCAGGCGGCACACGAGTTTTGCTCGAACCAACGCCGGAACTGAAGAAGCTCCAGCGATGCATCCTTCATAAGCTTTTGAGACGGCTTTCCGCGCACGAATCGGTCCACGGTTTCGAACGAGGCCGCTCGATTGTGACGAACGCGCAGCAGCACATCAACAAAGACCTCGTCATCAGCGTCGATCTGAAGGATTTTTTCCCGAAAACACAGGCCAGGAGAATCAAGGAGTATTTCACGTTCATCGGGTGGAATAACGACGCGGCCGATATGCTGATGCGGTTGACCGTCTGGAACGGCGGGTTGCCTCAGGGGGCCCCGACGAGCCCCCGGCTTGCGAATCTCGTCAACCACGCGATGGACGCGCGGCTGGAAGGTCTGGCGAAACATTATGGCGGCATCTATTCGCGATATGCCGACGATCTCACGTTTTCATTCCCGACGAGGAAAGAACTTCCGAAAAAAGAAACCTGCTCGTTTCTCAAAATGGTCTCGAGGATCGTCAAGGAACATGGCTACATCATGCACGAGAAGGAGAAACTTCGCGTCATGACGTATGCCCGGTGCCAAACCGTCACCGGTCTCGTCGTGAACCAGAAGGTCGACTTGCCGCGGCGCACAAGAAAATGGCTTCGCGCCGTCGAACATCACCGGGCGACCGGAAAGCCGGCTACACTTTCCGTGGAGCAGTTGAACGGCTGGAGATCGTTGCGGCAGATGATCGTCGATCAGCGGCGAGTGCGCGGCGGTTAGAGATCGTCCAGGCTGACGAGTTTGAGGAAGAGGCGGGCGCTGAGCGGGAGAGTCGGTGCCTGGCCGCCGTTGAACACGGAAACGATCGATTCCGCGCCGATACGTCCGAGTTCTTCGAGGAAGAGTTGGCCGAGTTTGGGCGTCGCGGCGGCCGGGGAGCCTGCATACCCGTCGACGGCGCCGCGGTCTTTCCAGGAGAAATTCCCCTTGAGGGATTCCCATGGGAGGTTGATGATCCGCGGGGGGAGAATCGCCGAGCAGTCGGTCTTGACGAGATCGGGATCGAGATACAGCATCGCCCCTGTTTCCCGGGCATCGCCGTGGAGTTCGGACAAGGGGTCGGTTCCTTGCTGTTTGAGGGCGGCAGATATTTCGGGCGGGTTGGTGAAGCGGACGGCGGCAAGCGGATCGATGGTGGTCATGCCGTTGAGTTGGGAAAGCTCGTCGCAGGCCGTCATGATTGCTTTCGTCGCATCGGGCGAGGTGCTGAGGTGGATGAAGGCGAGGTTGCGGAACCCGTCTCGGTGGAAGGCGGCCCCGATTTCATACAGGATTTCGCAGGCGGTGCGGGGGCTGATCGTGAGGGCTCCTTCGATGCCGAGACTGGCTTGGCACGGCAGATACGGGAAGACCGGCGCCACGAGATACTTGAGGCCGGCGTCCTTCAGGTGCTGTCCGATTTCAAACGCGAGGGCTTCGGCAAGATAGGCTTTGGTTCCGAGCGGGAGGTGGGGGCCGTGCGGCTCGGTGGAACCGGCTGGAACCAGGACGAGCGTCTGGGCGCGGTCGAACGAAGCGAGTTCAGCGGCTGTCAGGGTGTTGAGGTTCATTGAGCCGCTTTGATCTGATCGCGATCGACGTTGTTCATTTCGACGAGCAGCTGTCGCTGGAGTTCGGACAGGAGCGGCAGGTCGGGGATCGTGCGGAGGTTGTTCAGGATCGACGAGCAGAGCGAGGCGATGTTTTCGAGGCGGAGATTGATGGCGGCCGACCGGATGCGCTGGGTGAGCGCCATGACTTCGTTGAACGCCTTTCGGTTCGTCGCGGCCTGAAGCATCGGGATTTTCGAGCGGAGGTCGATGATGAAGGCCTTGACTTGGGTGTCGTATTCGGCTTCGGTCATGGTGGGAAGTTCGGCGAGAATTTCCGCCTTTGTCTTGATCATAATGATTGCATCCTCACAAGGTTATCTTCGAAAGGCTTTGCGGGGTTCCGATTTTCTGGGTTGGGACCGCCGTGCGTGCCGCCGGATTCCAGTATGCCGCAGGTTTCCGTCAAATTGCAAGGCGGGTCGGGAAAAACCGAAAAAGGCCGATAATATATATTATGTAAACATATAAGAAACGTCGGGGGGTGATGTTTCGGAACTGGAAAATCTGGGTTGACGGTGTTATAGGTTTCCATACGTTTCGCGGTGGCCGACAGAAAAGCCATCATCATCAAGGCAACGGAGAAATGAAGATGAACATCGTCAGTATGAAATGCATGTTGTGCGGAGCCGAGTTTCCGCCCGCCCCGGACCGGTATGTGTGTGACAAATGCGGGACGGACGGCATCCTGGATATCATCTACGAGTATCCGAAGATGCCTGATTACGCCACCCGCCTGAAGGGAAACAGCACGCAGAGTCTCTGGCGGTATCGCGACCTTCTGCCGCTCGAGCCGAGCACGCCGGTTTCCCCCCTCGAAGTCGGAATGACCCCGCTGTATCGTTCCGGAAAACTCGAACAGCAGTTCGCCCTTTCAAAGGTTTACATAAAAGATGACGGTCGGAATCCCACCGCATCCCTGAAGGACCGCGCGAGCGCGATCGGCGTTTCCAAGGCCATCGAGGCCGGGGCGAAGGCGATCTGCGCAGCTTCGACCGGGAACGCGGCCAGCTCGCTTGCCGGGTTTGCCGCTTCCCTCGGGATCAAGACCTTCATTTTCGTGCCGAAGCGCGCGCCAAAGGCAAAGGTGACGCAGCTGCTCGTCTACGGGGCGAACACGATCATCGTCGACGACTCGTACGACAAGGCCTTCGAGCTCTCGGTCGAGGCCACGAAACGGTTCGGCTTCTACAGCCGCAACTGCGCCTACAACCCCTACCTCGTCGAGGGCAAGAAGACGGTTGCCTACGAAATCTGGGAACAGAACGGCTACCAGATACCCGACCGAGTTTACGTTTCGATCGGCGACGGATGTATCACGTCTGGTATATATAAGGGGTTTTACGATCTGAAGATGATCGGAGCGATCGAGAAGCTGCCGCGCATCATCGGCGTCCAGGCCGCCGGATGCAACCCGGTCGAAGTCGCGCTGAAAACCGGAAAATTCACCCCACAGAACGGGAATACGATCGCTGATTCCATCGCCGTCGGCGTTCCGAGAAACCGCCTCAAGGCGCTGCGCGGGCTGAAAGAGTCGAACGGGGACTGCATTTCCGTGACGGACGACGAGATCAGGGCTGCCCTCGTTGAGCTTCCACGAAATACCGCCGTGTTCGGCGAACCAGCGGCGGTCACGGCATACGCCGGCTTCAAAAAACACGCTTCGGCAGGAAACATCGGATCGAAGGAAACCGTCGTCGTTCTCATCACGGGAAACGGGCTCAAGGATATCGAGTCGGCGATCTCCGTCTGCCAGCTGCCGAACCCGGTGGCTCCGAACATGCAGGCCGTCGAATCAGCCATCAAATCTCTTTCATGATTGTTCCGTCGGTGCCATGAGAAGCGTCGCGATTTTCACGGCGCTTCTCATGTGCCTGGCAGGATCCAGCTCAGGAGACGGCCAAGTGCTCGATGACATCATCGGGAACGTCATCGACGGCGTCATGAGGGACATCTCCGGTTCCGTCGGAGAATC
This sequence comes from Candidatus Ozemobacteraceae bacterium, assembly GCA_035373905.1. Taxonomy (NCBI): domain Bacteria; phylum Candidatus Rifleibacteriota; class Candidatus Ozemibacteria; family Candidatus Ozemibacteraceae; species Candidatus Ozemibacteraceae bacterium. The sequence goes on from DAOSOK010000016.1 coordinate 84,703, forward strand.
AAGTGACTCGAAACCTGAATCAAAGGCGGCAACAGGGAAACAGGACGAGATCACCGCAGGCCTGTTCCATGCGATTGAAACCGGGGATGTTGCGCAAGTTCGGAAGCTGCTTGCCCGGAGTCCAGACCTGAGCGCCCGGCATTCTTCGGGAATGCCACTGATGGTATATGCCGCAGGCTGGGGAAAGCTCGAGATCATGAAACATCTTGCCGTGCGGGGCTGCCGTGCAGACGTCGCCGATGACCGCGGAAACACCGCTCTTCATCTTTCTGCCGTACGGGGTTATGACGGGATCGTATGCTGGCTTCTCAGGAAGGGCGTCCCGGTAGACGTCACGAATCAGGCCGGCCAGACTCCCCTGCTCTGGGCTGTCGACGATGGGCATGCCTCGACCGTGAAGCTTCTCCTCGACAACGGCGCCCGGCCCGATCACCGCGACCGCGACGGCGAAACCCCGGAACGGGTCGCCCGAAGGAAGGGATATGCGGAGATCCTCAAATATCTGGCTGAAGCACGAAAAATGCGTTGATCCGGAATCGGGCCAGGCAGGGGCGCATCGCGATGATCCCTTTCGCGTCAAACGAAATAATGCAAGCGTGTGTTATACACTCTCGTCTCAGGGAATGTCGTTCCGGTTTCTTGCCAATGCCGGCGGGGGGGAGTATACTCCCCCCTGTTTTGTCTCCTTCATTTGCATCAGAAAGAGGTCTGCGTGGCTACGATCATCGACGGTGCCGGGATTTCGAGAACGATCCGTGAAGAGATACGACAGGACGTTCAGGCGCTCGCCTTCAGGCAGGAACGGCTTCCCGGGCTGGCCGTCATTCTTGTCGGCCAGGACCCCGCTTCGGAAGTGTACGTTAGCCAGAAGCGCAAGGCCTGCGAAGCCGTCGGGTTTGTGTCCCGGGAAATCAAGATGCCTGAGACGACCAGCCAGGGCGAACTGATCGGACAAATCCGGGAACTGAATGACGATATCCGCATTCACGGCATTCTCGTGCAGCTTCCTCTGCCGAAACAGATCGACGAATACGCCGCCATCGAGGCGATCGACCCGACGAAGGACGTCGACGGCTTCCATCCCGTGAACGTCGGCCGCCTCTCGATCGGAACCGAGTGTTTCGCCCCCTGCACCCCCCTCGGCGTGATCGAGATGATCAGGCGCACCGGAATCGACATCGCCGGAAAGAGGGCGCTCGTCGTCGGCAGGAGCAACATCGTCGGCAAGCCCCTCGCGGTCATGCTGATGAAGATGAACGCGACGGTCACGGTTGCACACTCCAGAACGCAGAACCTCCAGGAGGAGGTCAGCCGGGCCGATATCGTCTGCGCCGCCGTCGGAAAGCCGCGCTGCATTCCCGGCGCATGGATCAAGCCGGGAGCTGTCGTCATCGATGTGGGAACCAACTCGGTGCCGAACCCTGACAAGCCCGGCGCGATGAAACTCGTCGGCGACGTCGAGTTCGAGACGGCCGCGGAACGCGCGTCGTACATCACGCCCGTTCCCGGCGGGGTCGGCCCGATGACGATCGCCATGCTTCTGTCGAACACGCTCAAGGCCCGCAACGCGCTTTTCGCGACTCCGCATGCGCATCCGGCGGTGCCCGTGGCAAAAGAACGGTAACCAATCGACCGCGGGGCGGTTCTCGCGCCTCTTTATGTAGAATAATATATATAAATAACAATATAGGATGGGAATGAGTATGACGATGGACCAGGATGTTCTTCTGATGACCCCGGGGCCGGTGGAGCTGGATTCAGAAATACTGCTCGCCGGGGCACGCCCCCTTCGCCATCACCGCACGACGGATTTCTCGCCGCTCTACACCGACTGCGTCGACCGGCTGAAGAAGATCTTCAAAACGAAAGGCGAGCTGTATCTCACCCTTTCGTCCGGCACCGGCGTGATGGAAACGGCGATCGCCAATATGTTCAACCAGGGCGAAACGGTCCTGACCGTCGAGACCGGCTCGTTCGGCGAGCGGTTCACCCAGATCGCGAAGGCGTTCAAGCTGAACGCCATCCCGCTGAAATACCAGTGGGGGCATCGCGCGAAGGTCGAGGACATCCGCCAGATGCTCGACGCGCATCCGTCGATCTCCGGCGTCACGGTCACGTTCAACGAGACCTCCACCGGCGTCCACAACGACCTGAAGGCGATCGGCGAGCTGCTGCACGAGCGGGGCAAGCTGTTCATCACCGACGGCGTTTCTGGCATCGGCGCCCTTCCCTTCGACATGGACGGCTGGCACGTCGACGTGGCCGTCTCGGCGTCCCAGAAGGGCCTGCTGACGCCGCCCGGCGTCGGCATGATCGCCCTGTCGACGCGCGCCATGGCGAAGCTCGAGAAGGTCGACTGCCACGGCTTCTATTTCGATCTCAAGCAGTATAAAAAGAACCAGGAGCTCGCGATTCCCGCGTTTCCCTGGACGCCCGCCATCTCGGTCATGTACCAGCTCCAGGCGGCCCTGCACAAGATCGACCGGATCGGCTTCGAAAACGTGCTGAAACATTATCACCGGCTGGCCGAAGGCCTCCGGACCGCCCTCAAGGCGATGGGCCTGACGATCTTCACGCAGCCCGACGCCCGTTCCGACGTGCTGACGGTCATCAACGCGCCGGCCGGCATTCACCCGAAGAAGATCGTGAGCGAGATCCGCGACAACTTCGGCGTGCTGATCGCTGGAGGCCAGGGCGAGATCGCCGACAAGGCGTTCCGCATCACGACGATCGGCGCGATCTCCGAACGCGAAATCATCGCGACGGTCGGCCTGCTCGAGATCGCCCTCGTTCGCCTCGGCTTCCAGAAAGAGCCGGGCGCCGGCATGAAAGCGCTTCTCGGCTACTTCGCACAATGAATCCCGTTTCCAGGAGCGTGTCGAAGCGGTCGGCGACGGGCCCCCACCCTCGCCCGATCGGGCTGCTGGCGGCCGACATCGGGCTGAAGCCGGACGAGATCGAGTTGTACGGTCCGCACAAGGCGAAGATCGCCCACGGCGTTCTCGAGCGGCTGTCTGGCGAGCCCGACGCGAAGCTGGTTCTCGTGACGGCGATGACCCCGACGCCCGCGGGCGAAGGGAAAACGACGATGACGATCGGTCTCGGCGACGCCCTCCGCATCATCGGCCGGCGATCGATCATCTGTCTTCGCGAACCCTCGATGGGACCTGTCTTCGGCGTCAAGGGCGGGGCCGCGGGCGGCGGCCGGGCCCAGGTCGTCCCGATGGAGGACATCAACCTCCATTTCACGGGCGACATTCATGCCGTCTCGACAGCGCACAACCTGCTGGCGGCGCTGATCGACAATCACCTCATGCAAGGCAATGCGCTGGGCCTCGACCCGCGCCGCATCCAGTTCCGCCGCGTCATGGACATGAACGACCGGGCGCTGCGCACGATCGTGTGCGGCCTCGGCGGCCCGGCGAACGGCTGGGTGCGCGAGACGGGCTTCGACATCACCGCCGCCTCGGAGGTGATGGCGGTCCTTTCTCTCGCATCGGATATCGCCGACCTGAAAAAGCGACTCGGCTGCATCCTGGTCGGGTTCACGACGTCGGGCGCCCCCGTGTTCGCCCGCGATCTGCATGCTCAGGGCGCGATGGCGGCCGTTCTTCGCGACGCATTCAAGCCGAATCTCGTTCAGACCGCCGAAGGCACGCCTGCCTTCATTCACGGCGGGCCGTTCGCGAACATCGCCCACGGCTGCAACAGCCTCGCGGCCACGCGGCTCGCGCACAAGCTCGGCGACGTGGTTCTTACCGAGGCGGGCTTCGCCACCGAGCTGGGCGCGGAAAAATTCTTCGACATCAAGTGCCGTATCGCGGGACTCAACCCGCAGGTCGTCGTGATCGTCGCGACCATGAGGGCCCTGAAATACCACGGCGGCGTCGCGAAAGCCGACCTGGCGCGCGAACACATGGTGGAACTCAGCCGCGGCTTCGAGAACCTCGCGAAGCATATCGAGAACATCCGGATGTTCAACCTGCCGTCGATCGTCGCGATCAACCGGTTCCCCGACGACACCGACGCAGAGATCGCGATGGTGAAGAACGCCGTCGAGGAGGCGGGGGGCGTGGCGGCCGTTTCCACGGCGTGGGCGAACGGCGGAGAAGGCAGTCTGGAGCTGGCCCGCAAGGTCGACGAGCTGCTCCGAAGCCGGGAACACGCGTTCCAGCCGTTGTATTCGCTCGATATCCCCTTGATCGAGAAGATCAATGTGATCGCCCGGAGCTGCTACGGCGCGGCGGCGGTCGATATCCTCGAGCCTGCGAAAAAGGCGTTGGCGCAGTTCGAACAGATGGGCTGCGGCGACCTGCCGGTCTGCATGGCGAAGACGCAGCACTCGCTCACAGACGTGCCGTCGATGATCGGGCGGCCGCGTGGCTTCAAGGTGACCGTGCGCGAGGCGCGGCTCTCCTCAGGGGCCGGCTTCGTCGTCGCGCTTGCCGGGGAGATCATGACGATGCCGGGGCTGCCGAAGGCGCCCGCGGCGGAACGAATCGATGTGGATAACGCGGGCCGGATCACCGGCCTGTTTTGAACCCGCAAGGAGGGAACGATGAACAAGACCCCGTTGTGTTCCGTTCACGAGGCGCTTGGCGCGCGGATGATCGATTTCGGCGGCTGGTATATGCCGGTGCAGTATACGTCGATCATCGAAGAGCACGAGACCGTGCGCACCAAGGCCGGGCTTTTCGACCTGTTCCACATGGGCGAATTCTGGCTCTCCGGCCCCGACGCGATGGCGAACGTCCAGCGCATCGTCTGCCAGGACGCGGAGTTCATCTCCGACCGGCAGATCGCCTATACTCCGATGTGCCGGCCCGACGGCTCGATCGTCGACGACCTGCTCGTGTACCGGTGGAACCCCGAGAAGTTTCTGCTCGTCGTGAACGCGGCGAATATCGATAAGGATTTTGCCTGGATCAGCTCCCAGTTGTCGGGAGACGTGCAATTCGAGAACCATTCGGACATCACCGGCCTGATCGCGATCCAGGGCCCGAAGGCGCAGGAGATCCTGCAGAAGCTGACCCGCCAGAACCTCAAGGCGATCAAGTTCTACTGGTTCACCGACGGGAAGGTGAACGGCATCCCGACGATCATCAGCCGCACCGGCTATACGGGCGAAGACGGCTTTGAGCTGTATTTCCCCGCCGAAAAATGCGTCGAGATGTGGAACGCCCTGATGGAAGCCGGGAAATCTTTCGGCATCAAGCCCATCGGCCTCGGCGCCCGCGATACCCTGCGTCTCGAAGCCAGACTGATGCTGTACGGCAACGACATTCACGACGGCACCACCCCAATCGAGGCGAATCTCGACTGGACCGTGAAGCTCGGCAAGGGCGACTTCAACGGCAGCGACGTCATCAGACAGCAGAAGCAGAAGGGCACCCAGAAAACGCTGGTCGGCTTCGAGATGGGAAAGGGGCCGGCCCCGCGCCACGGGTATCCCGTCCTGTACAAGGGGAAAAAGGTCGGAGAAGTCACCTCCGGCACCATGTCCCCCACCCTGAAAAAGAACATCGGCCTCGCCTACGTGCCGCCCTCGCTGAAGGAGATCGGCTCGACGTTCGACATCGAAGTGCGTGGCAAGCCGGTTCCCGCCACCGTCATCTCCACCCCGTTCTACGTGCGCCCCAAGGCGTGAGTCATCAATAGAAGGAGATATATATGGGTTTGCTTGAAAAGATCGATCCCGCGATCCACGAGATCATCGGGAAGGAGCGCCGGCGCCAGATGAGCCAGATCGAGCTGATCGCCTCCGAGAACTTCGTGTCGGAAGCCGTCATCGAGGCTTTGGGCTCGGTCCTGACGAACAAATACGCCGAGGGGTATCCGGGCAAGCGGTATTACGGCGGCTGCGAGGTCGTCGACGAGGCCGAGAATCTCGCGCGTGAGCGCGCCTGCAAGCTGTTCGGCGCCGAGCATGCGAACGTTCAGCCCCATTCGGGCAGCCAGGCCAACATGGCGGTGTACCTGACCGTCATGAAGCCGGGCGAGACCTACCTGGGCATGAACCTCCAGAACGGCGGTCACCTCACGCACGGCAGCCCCGTCAACTTCAGCGGCCTGATCTACAACGTCGTGCCCTACGGCGTCGATGACAAGACCGAGACGATCGATTACGACGCGCTCGAGAAGCTGGCGCTGCAGCACAAGCCGAAGATGATCATGGCGGGCGCCTCGGCGTATCCGCGCGTCATCGATTTCGCGAAGTTCCGCGCCATCTGCGACAAAGTCGATGCCGTGCTGTGCGTCGACATGGCCCATATCGCCGGCCTCGTCGCCGCCGGTCTGCATCCGAGCCCGGTTCCGTACGCCGATTTCGTGACCACCACGACGCACAAGACCCTGCGCGGCCCGCGCGGCGGGATGGTTCTGTGCAGGGAAAAGTGGGCGAAGGCGCTCGACAAGTCGATCTTCCCCGGCCTGCAGGGAGGCCCGCTCATGCACGCGGTGGCGGCCAAGGCCGTCTCGTTTCAGGAAGCCCTCGACCCGTCGTTCAGGGTGTATCAGCAGAAGATCCTCGACAACGCCCAGGCGCTCGCGAAGGGCCTCCAGTCGCACGGTTTCCGGCTCGTTTCGGGCGGGACCGACAACCACCTGATGCTCGTCGACGTGCGAAACAAGAACGTGACCGGCAAGCTCGCCGAGAAGGCCCTCGACATCGCCGGCATCACCGTCAACAAGAACACGATCCCGAATGACCCGCAGTCGCCCTTCGTGACTTCTGGCATCCGGATCGGCACCCCCGCCGTCACGACCCGCGGCATGACCCCCGAGGTCATGAGCGATATCGCGGCTCTGATCGATCAGGTCCTGTCGAAACCGGAAGACGCGACGAACCTGAAGGACGTCCGCGCGAAGGTTCAGAACATCTGCGACCGGTTCCCCTATTATCGGTTGTGAGCGGGCAGCGATTTCGTCGCGGAGCCGCGGAAACGCCTTGTCCCGTTCGCGGGGGAGGCGGAAGCGTGAAGGTATATGGTAGAATCCCGGCGGCGGGCTGCCGCTTTCCGCCGGGTGTTCATACGACATTGCGTTGAAAAACATTTACAGGAGCAGAGACATGAATCCTCCAAACCTGAAGTACACCAAGGAACACGAGTGGGCGAGAATCGAAGGAAAGACCGCCGTCATCGGCATCACCGAGTATGCCGCGCATCAGCTCGGCGACGTCGTGTTCGTCGACATGCCGCACGTGGGCACCAAGCTCGAGAAGGGCAAGACCTTCGGGGTCGTCGAGTCGGTCAAAACCGTCTCCGACATATTCGCCCCCCTCAGCGGCAAGGTCGTCAAGAAGAACGACGAGCTCGACACGGATCCCGCGCACGTCAACACCGACCCGTACGGCAAGGGATGGATCCTCGAGATCGAATTGAGCAACCCGGCCGAAGCGGATGAGATGATCGACGCGGCCGCCTACGAGAAACATTGCGAGACCTGCGGCCACTGATCGGGCTGCAGACCAGGAACTGCTGACGAGTAAGACTCAGGTCTTCAGGAGAATCCGGAAACATGGGTAGCTATCTGCCTCACACCCAGGCGGAGGTCAAGGCGATGCTCGAGGCGATCGGCGTCAAGAGCATCGATGACCTGTTCGCGGAAATACCGGCCGAGCTCCGGCTCAACCGGCCCCTCAACTTGCCGGCCGGCTTGAGCGAGTCCGAGACGGTCGACGAGATGTGCGAAATGGCGGACGGGAATTACGGCACCACCGAGATGCTCAGCTTCCTCGGCGCCGGGATCTACGATCATTATATTCCTGCCGCTATAAATCACCTGCTGTTGCGCGGCGACTTTTTCACCGCCTACACGCCCTATCAGGCCGAGATCTCGCAGGGAACCCTCCAGGCGATCTACGAGTATCAGAGCCTGATCTGCGGCTTGACGGGCATGGATGTGTCGAACGCCTCGATGTACGAGGCCGGCACCGCCCTCGTCGAGGCGATCAACATGGCGAAGGCCCAGACGGGCCGGAGCCGCGTGATCCTTCCCGAGACGGTCCACCCCGAGTACCGCCGCGTCGCGAAGACGATCAACACGCAGATGGGCATCGAGCTCGTCGCCGCCCCGTGCGAGGACGGCGTTACCGACCTGGCGAAGCTGTCGGAGCTGGTCAACGACTCGACGGCCGCCGTCGTCGCCGGGTATCCGAACTTCTTCGGCTCGGTCGAGGATCTCGAGGCGCTTGCCAACATGGCGCACAACGTCGGCGCCCTGCTCATCGTCACGGCTGATCCGATAGCGCTCGGTATGCTGACGGCCCCCGGCGATCTCGGCGCGGACATCGTCTGCGGCGAAGGCCAGTCGCTCGGCATCCCGATGAGCTTCGGCGGCCCGTCGCTCGGCTTCATGGCCTGTAAGGAAGCCCTGCTCCGCAAGGTGCCGGGACGGATCACCGGGGCGACCTGCGACAAGAACGGCCGCCGCGGCTTCGTCCTGACCCTCCAGGCGCGCGAGCAGCACATCCGGCGCGAGAAGGCCGGCAGCAACATCTGCTCGAACCAGGCGCTGATGGCCCTGAACGCGACGATCTACATGAGTCTCCTCGGCCGGGAGGGCATCCGCGACGTCGCGAACCAGGGGTTCCAGAAGGCGCATCACCTCAAAAAGGAACTGGCCGCGAGGGTTCCGGCCGTTTCCTTCCCGTTCGCGGCCCCGTTCCTGCACGAGTTCGTCATCAAGGTGCCGAACGCGAAAAAACTGCTCGGCAAAATGGCGAAACAGGGCGTGCTCGGCGGCGTTCTGCTCGAACGCTGGTATCCGAACCTGAAGGATCATCTGCTCGTGGCCGTCACCGAAAAGCGCACGGCTGAGGAACTCGACCATTACTGCGAACTGCTCGGAGGGCTGACGGAATGACGGAACCCCTGTTGTTCGAGCTGTCCGTCGACGGACGGCGTGGCTATACACTTCCGAAACTCGATGTGCCCGAGATCGATCCGACGGACCACATCCCTGCGAAGATGCTCCGGAAGGAGCTTCCTCTCCCCTCGTTGTCGGAAATCGACGTGGTGCGTCACTTCACGCGGCTGTCACGGTTGAACCATGCGGTCGATGTAGGTTTCTATCCGCTCGGTTCCTGCACGATGAAATACAATCCGAAGGTAAACGAGGATGTGGCGCGGCTTCAGGGACATGCCGACCTGCATCCCTACCAGCCCGAGGAGACGATCCAGGGCGCCCTCGAACTGCTCCACCGGCTCGAGCTCGCGCTGGGCGAGATCTGCGGCATGGACGCCTTCACCCTGCAGCCGGCCGCCGGCGCGCATGGTGAACTGACCGGCCTGCTCATCATCAAGGCATATCACCGCAAGAAGAAAAACGCGAAGACCAAGACGAAGATCCTCATCCCCGACGCGGGTCACGGCACGAACCCGGCCTCGGCGGCGATGCTGGGCTTCGAGGTAGTCAACGTCAAGACCTCGGAACGCGGCGGCATCGACCTCGACGACCTGCGGGCCAAGACGACGCCGGACGTCGCGGGCCTGATGCTGACGAACCCGAACACACTCGGCCTCTTCGACGAGAACCTCACCGAGATCGCAAAAATAGTGCATGGTGTAGATGGCCTGCTCTACTACGACGGCGCCAACCTCAACGCCATCATGGGCTGGTCGCGGCCGGGCGATATGGGCTTCGACATCGTCCACGTGAACCTGCACAAGACCTTCTCGACCCCGCACGGAGGCGGCGGCCCCGGCGCGGGCCCGGTCGGCGTGAAGGCGCACCTTGCCGGTTTCCTCCCGAGTCCCCGCGTTCTCTTCGACGGCAAGAAGTTCAAGATCTCGGACAAGCACTCCGATTCGATCGGCCCGGTGCGCACGTTCCTGGGCAGTTTCGGCGTTTTGGTGCGGGCGTATGCCTACATACTCACCCTCGGGGCGGAAGGCTTGAAAAACGCGAGTTCGTACGCCGTCCTGAACGCGAACTACATGATGCGGCGGCTCCAAAAACGGTTCAAGCTGGCCTACGACCGCACCTGCAAGCACGAGTTCGTCCTGACGGGCAAGCCGTTCGCCGAGAAAGGCGTCAAGACGCTCGACATCGCCAAGCGCCTGCTCGACTACGGCTACCACGCGCCGACCGTCTACTTCCCGCTCATCGTCGAGGAGGCCATCATGATCGAGCCGACCGAGACCGAAAGCAAGCAGACGATGGACGAGTTCATCGCCGTCATGGAAAAAATCGCCGACGAGGCGATGAACGATCCCGAGAAGGTCAAGGGCGCGCCCTACACGACGCCGGTGACCCGACTCGACGAGGCGCTCGCGGCGCGCAAGCCGGACATCAATTTCTTCAAACGGCGTCCGTGACGTGAGTTCCGACATCCAGACCGTAACCCTCCCGCAGACGGCCCTCGGCCTCCTGCGGGAGGTTTTGTACGAGCTGAAAAACGCTCCCGGCGCCGAGATCTGGCTCGTGGGCGGCGCTGTGCGCGACCTGATGCTCGGAGCCACGGAGATCGCCGATTGCGATCTGGCCGTATCGGTGCCGTTCGTCGCCCAGGCGAACACCTACGCCCGAAACAAGAAGAGCGGTTTCGTCATGCTCGACGAGGAGCACGAAGTCGCCCGCATCGTGCGGACGTTCGAGGGAAAGACGTTCACCGTCGATATTGCCCGCTTCCGTGCGCCGGGCATCGAAGGTGACCTTCGGGGCCGCGATTTCACGATCAACGCGATCGCCGTTCGCGTCGCGTGGCCGCTGCTCGAAGCCGTCCTGCCGGCGTTCGATCCCCTCGAGGGCGCGAGGCATCTCGCCGAGAAGCGCCTGAAAATGTGTGCCCCGACGGCATTCACCGACGATCCCCTGCGGGTGATGCGGGCTTTCCGGTTCGGGGCCGTCCTGGACATGACGTTCGACGATGAATTGACAGATGCCATTCGCCGCGACGCGCCGCTACTGGCGGGGGTTTCTGGCGAACGCATCCGCGACGAACTGTTCAAGGTGCTCGATGCCCCCGACAGCGCCGCCTGGATCGACCGCATGTCTCGGCTCGGGGTGCTCGGGCAGATCCTGCCCGAACTCGAGGCGACGCGGGGCGTCGTCCAGAACGGGTGGCATCACCTCGACGTGTACGATCACACGATCGAGGCGCTCCGGTGCTTCGAAAAACTGCTTTCGCGAACGGACGCGCCTGTCGAGGGGTGGAAGAAGCTCAGGAAGTTCCTGGACGAGCATGTCTCAGGAAACCGCACCTATCGACAGTTGTTCAAGTTCGCCTGCCTGCTCCACGATGTCGGCAAGCTCGCCTGCCGGAAGGAACGGGAAGACGACGGCCGCATCGTGTTTCACGGCCATGAGATGGAAGGCGTGAGAATCTGCAGAGAAGTCGCCGAGCGACTGAAGCTATCGACAGCGGAGCTTCAGTTCCTGATGCTCGTCGTCAAGAACCACATGCGCCCAGGTGTGATTCTCCAGGAAGGTCTTTCCGACCGCCGCCTGTTCCGGTACTACTCGGAAACGGGCCGCGAAGGCGTCGGCATCGCGATGATGTCGCTGGCCGACCGCCAGGCGGCCCAAGGCCCCGAGAGCCGGGATGACATGGAACAGTTCGAAAAAGGCATCGAGAGCATCATGTCCGACTTCTATCGGCAGATGGAATACGCGAAACAGGCGCCGCTGATCAACGGGACGGACCTGATGACCGCCTTCGGGATGAAACCCGGTCCCAAGTTTCGCGAGATTCTCGAAGCCGTGAAAGAGGCCCAGCATCTCGGCCAGCTCAAAGACAAGGCGTCAGCGATGAACTTCGTCTCAGCCCTTCTGAGCGGGCGTCAGCCGGAGTGACCTATTGCATTTTTCTGGTGAAATATGATTTTTTTGCGGGCGGGTCTATCATACAATTCGGGTATAGTGATCTCAAAAGGAGTGCAGGATGAAAACGACAGGTTGCTTGAAACACCCCATTTTGAGCGTTGTTCTTGCCGGCATGATTGCGATCGCCGGAGCATCGATCGCCGAAGCGGGTTGCGGGTCCTGTGACGCGTGCGACACGTGCGGCCCCGAAAAGGCCGAAAGCGTCGTCGTCATTCCGGACGCGACGATATGCGACGTTTCCGGTGACGCCGTTACCGGCGCGGCGATCGAGCTGGCGAAGCGCGGCATGACCATGGAGGCCGTCAGGGTCATCGACGAGGCGGCAGAGATCCAGCGAAGACAGCATGCCGGCACCCCCTACTCCGTCGGTCCTCTCGTCTGGGCGGCCAGGTCGCTGCGCGACATGGACCGGCCGATGTCGGCGCTGGTGCGGTATCAATCGATCCTCGGGCGGCTCGTTGCCACGCCTGATCCCGCGTGGGAGGCCATCGTGCATGAGGATATCGCGGGCGTCCAGGCGCTTCTAGGGATGAACGAAAAAGCCTATGCGTCGTATGCCAAAGCCATGCGATTGTTCGAGTCGACGGGCAACAAGGAAGCCGTTCGCCGGATTTCGCTGAAGATGCCCGAACTGGTGAAGTAAGGAGCTTTGCTCCATGGGCGTCGAATACGTCATTCCCGTGGTGGCGGGCGTCTGTCTGTCCGCATGCACCGGTTTCAGGGCGTTTCTTCCCCCCCTGCTGATCGGGATCGTCTACCGGTTCTTCCCCGCCTGGCTCCACATCGGGTCGGGCCTGGAGTTTCTCGCCTCGACGCCGGTTCTCGCGGCGCTCGCCGTCGCGACCGTCGTTGAGTTCCTCGGCGACAAGATCCCGGCGGTCGACCATCTGCTCGACATGATCCAGCTGCCGGTCAAGATGGCTCTCTCGGCCGTGCTGACCATGATGATCATTCCGGACGGCGACCTGAAGTCCGTCTTCATGATGATCGCCCTCGTCCTCGGCCAGGGGGCGACGGTCTCGATGCACGCCGGAAAGGCCGGGATGCGCGCCGTCTCCACCGCCGCGACCGGCGGAATCGCGAATCCCTTGATCAGCCTGGTCGAAGAGATCATCGTCGGCGTCGGAACGGTTCTTTCCCTTGTCGTGCCCGTGCTCGCGGCGATCGCCCTCGCCTGGATGCTCTGGCGCACGACGAAGTTCCTCTTCGGAACGCACGGCGGAAACGAGGGCAAGCTTGCGAAGACGGCTCCGTCCCACACGTTCTACCGTCTCGTCAAATTCATCGGAAGCGTCTTCTTCCGCATCTACAACCGATGGACCGTCACGGGGCTCGAGCACGTTCCGGCGAAGCCTCCGTATCTCGTCGTCGCGAACCATGCTTCTATATATGACGGTATTATACTTGGTTCTTCACTTCCCCACCCGACCTATATCATGGTCAAGAAAGAAGCGTTCGACAACCCGATGACGGGCTGGTTCCTGCGGAAGGCGCTCGCGTTCCCGGTCGACCGAGCGAAACCCGATCCCACGACGATCAAGACGGCCCTTCGCGTGCTCGCCGACGGGCACGTTCTCGGCATTTTCCCGGAAGGGACCCGGAACCTCCGGGGGTTGATACGCCCGTTCAAGCCAGGCGCCATCAAGTTCGCGATCCGGCAGAAGGTTCCGATTCTTCCGGCCTACATCGCCAACAACCATCTGCTGAATCCGAACGGAACGTCGATTCCGCGTCCCGTGGCGCTGAAGATCGGGTTCGGCGAGCCGGTCGACGTTCCAGGCATGCTTCAGGCGGGACGCACCGAACAGGAGATCCAGGATTTGGCCTACGAGCGCGTCTGCGCCATCGGCGAAGCGCTGATGGGACATCCGGTCCGTGACGACTCGGTCGAAGAACCCGATCCGAATTTCTCCATGCAGGCCGATTCGCCGAAGACGAACGGAACGGCCGCCTGAGACGATGACGCAGGCCGTGTCGTTCACCCCGGGAATCCCGCCATGGGACGCCCCCTGCTGGCTGACGCTCGACCTGCCGGCCCTTCTCGGAAACGTTCCACCCTCGGGTGCGATCGAATGGTCGGTCGATCTCCGGTCGCCAATTCTGGCACGCGCCTGGCGCCACATCGCCCCTGAACTGAAGCGCCGCGCGGCGTGGGGATACGCCAGCCGCGGTTTCCGACTGACCGGCAGCGACGCCGTTTCCGAGGAAGGCTGGGTTCGCGTCCTGGCTCCGCCCGCTTCGGCAGGAGTCATCGCCGAGGCCGTCAGGAACGGCTTCACCGTGACCATTGGCCAGACGTCCGAGGCGATCGTCGCCTCGAATGCGGCCCAGGCCTACGGCAGACGGGCCCCGATTCTCATTCGTGTCCGGACCGGCGAACTCATGGCCGATCCCGGCGCGACCGGCTGCATCTCGATGCTCGAGGCGGTGCCGGGCCTGGCCGCCCTCGATGTGGCGGGGTTCTGGCTCGACGATCCTTTCACGAACCGCCAGGAGTGCGACCAGTTCATGAGGGCCGTCGGCAGGCTGCTCGGCGACGTCCGCTCGCTCATTCTCGTCGGGGCGGGAACGGGCCCCGTGCCGCCGCGCATGAAGCCCGTCGCCCTCATCGGACGCGAGCTCTTCGGATACTCCCGAAAGTCTCTCTCCCCGGCGATCGTGACGGCGACCCTGACGCTCGAAGCCTGGGCATACCCCTTCCGGACCCGCGGCCGCAGCATGCTCGTCGGGATCGATATCGGCTCCCTGCAGGGAATCTCCCGCGAGGCCCGCCCGCCCGTCATCGTGGGCTCCGAAATCGGGCGCGTCATCGCCGTCGAAGACCGCAGGACCGTTGTCGAGCTCGCCCAGAGGCCCGCATCCGGCGGCCCGTGGCGCGCCCTCCTGATGGGCAGTCATGACACCCAGACGGTCTCGGTCGAGGAATGGCCCGACCACGCGGGGCTTCTTTCCGCCCTCGAACACCTGGGCCGCGACTACCCCCTCTACGTCAGAAACGGCGCCGAACTGACCGGCGCGGAATCCCTCCCGGCGGGAGTCTAGGCGCTCTTTTCCCCCGCGACACCCTCTGTCGTCGTGCATCGGTATGCTGAGGGTGATGGCATACGATTTCAATCAACCCATTGCGGATACCGCCGAAATCCGGGTCGTGGGAGTCGGAAATGGCGGTGTGAAGGTTGTACGGCGCATCGCTGAGGCGCAGGTGCCCGGCGCACGGTTCGTCACTATCCTTCCTCATGAGAACAACGCAGAGGATGGAATCGGGCCCGATATATTCGCATCGATATTCCCAGCCCACATGATCCTGCTCGTCGTGCTGATCGACGACCCGACCGGGATCAGGATGACGACGACGCTCGCCGGGCAGGGCCGGAGGCAGGGGGTTCTGACGCTGGTGATCGCGGCTCAACCCTCTTCCGTCGAACAGGGGCGGGCGCTTCCCGATCTGGAAAACGTCCTGCGCGGGTTTGAAGCAGCTGCCGACAGTGTCATTCTCCTCGACCGCGATCGGCTGATCAATTCTGACCGGGCTGGCGACGTCAGTCCCGAAGAGGCTTGCCTGCGGCTCGAGCAAGCCTTCCTGATGGCCGTCCGGACCTGCGTGGAACCCATCACCGATCCTGGATTCATCGGGACGGATTATTCGGATGTCAGAGCCATTCTCTCCGGCGGAGGTCTGTCGAGCATCAGGTTTGGCTACGGCCATGGCGACTGTGCTGCTGAAGATGCTGTCGAGATGGCTCTGGGAACCTCCGTCCAGCGGGCTTCGCTCCTCGATTACACCTCCTTCCTGGTCTCGATTTCCGCAGCCCATACCATCTCACTGCAGACGATCAATCGGGCCACATCATGGTTCCAGAAGAGTGTCTCGGAAGACTGCAATATCGTCCTTGCCTCGATCATCGATCCTGCTTTTGGCAGAGGCGAGCTGATGTTCAATTTTATCGCGACAGGAAAGAGGCGGACGAACGCTGAGGGGAAAACGCCGACATGAAGAGTTTCAACACCCTGCTTTTCCGGATAGATGACGAACGCGCGGCCACGGAGAAGGGTTCTGTCTCGATCGGGGAAGATGTGGCCCTCGAGGTCGAATCTCACGAAGGCGGTGCTGCTGCCCGACTCTTCCGGCATATTCCAATGCATGGCGATCGGGTCGAGCGACTGTTGCTCTGGGCTTTGGCGGTGCAGGTCAGACCACCCGTTTCCTTCCGGGCAGGCTTCATCACTCCCCGGTTGGACCTCATCTTCGAACCGGGGGCCGGAAGTGCCGACGGGTCCGATCCTTTTTTCGATGTGAGTTTTGAGAAGGCGTGCGCCGACGATCGCCTTCTCAGAAAAGCGAACCTGCCGAAGCGAAAAGACGTTACCGATTCGCTCCGGGCATTCCAACGGCACCTGGTCCGTTGTCTCATCCCTGAAGCCGCCCAGATTGCCGGACTCTTTCCTGCCGACGGGTCCATGCGCTGGTGGATCTATGGCCAGATCGCCAACGACCGGACGGGCCGGATTGCCCAGATGGCGAAGGTCTGCCCGGGGGTGCTGATCATGGCCCGAAAGATGGATTCTCTCGGCGATCACCGGCTCAACATCCTGCTCGAAAGCATCGTCAGGGGTGAACGGCTCGGGAAGGTCCTGGACACCACCGTCGAGTTCTGGCGGTTGATCACGGGAAACCGAGAGCCTGCGGAGAGGTGCCGGGACCAGCGCAGGCGCATCTCGGGGGCCGGTATCCGCATCTCGCCTTCCCTGCTCTGGCGCCTGCCGCATGGGGCCGTCGTTCCCGAGGACATCCCTTCCGATCCGATGGACAATCAGGCCTGGTATGACATCCAGTGCGAGTCATCGTTGAAAGCCGTAGAGCATCTCTCGCTCTCCGCGCGCACCTCCTTTCTCGCCTTCACCTCACGGCATGCCATCGACATTGCCAGGCTGGCCCGCGAGAAATGGCCGGAAGGAAATCAGGGGTATGCGCAGGAACGATTTCTGGGGAGTCTCACGGATTTCATACAGGCGACGGGGCGACAACCTGCCCGCTCCACCCGCCTGGATAAACTCGTCGAGGAGTGTGACCGGTGGCACCGGCGGATGGCCCATGAACTACCAGATTTCCTCCGTCGAGGCCGGGGTGAAGAGCCTCCCCTTCCGCCCGAATCCCCTCTCGATCCGGGGCTTTTCGCTGATTTGCTGGTCTGGCGGCAGGGCCCGGACGTCATCCGGTTCCTCCGGACGGCCGGAGACCTCGTCGAGGAGTCGCAGCGCATGCAGCATTGCGTGCGCTCCTACGCCCGAAAGGCAGCCGCGGGGAACTGCCAGCTCTTCCATGGTGAACTCGCCGGCGAGCCCGTCACGATCGAGATTGCCGACGGGAATGGCCGCCCGGTACTGCGCCAGGTGTCGGGTCTCAGGAACAAGCGGCCGGGAGAGCCCACCTACCGTCAGGTCATGACCTGGTTTGGCGATCTCACCGCTGCCATACAGGCCGGATCGAGCGGCGTTCCTCCGAAACTGGTCGGAAGCTTCGAGAAAGACGCTTCTGCGATCCCTGTCCCACGATCGATTCCAGCATGACAACATCCAGGTTGGCGTTTCCGTTCATGCTGAGCCTGTCAATGCACGAAAAGATCTCACCCTTCGACAATATCAGGGCGAACGGGTTCATTCGGGGTTATTTGCCGATCGAGATGAAGAACAGCAGGGCGCCCACGCCGATGATGAAGTAGAAGAGCTGGACGATGCAGCCGGAGGCGTCTTCCGACTGTGACGCCTCGCTGCTCGAATAGCCGTAGTCGGGCGATTTGCCGACTTTTCGCGAGGGCGCATTTCTGCGCGAACCGAGTTCGTTGCCGCATCCGAGACAGTAAATATAGTCTGATTTGTTTTTCTTCTGGCATTTCGGGCATCGGATCGTGTTCGAGTCGGCTTCCGGGGCTGGCGTCTCTTTCGGAATGAGGTTCGTCTGTGAGGCTTTGAACCTCTTCTTCTTGATCGCCTCTGCAGCCGCCTGGCGTTCGCGCGCCACGGGTTTTTCCGGAAGATCCGGCATGGCGTCGCTCCGGACGTCGGTGATCGTGAAGGAACTCTCGTTCGCCACCTCGACGTTGATCTGGTCCGCGAGTCCGTCCATGGTCGTGTCGAGAACCGACTGCATGGTCGATACGTCGACCTTCACCCCGGAAATCGGCTGGAAGAGGACGGTGGAGTCTTCGAGGGCGGTGCCGATGGGCGCGGAAGCGGCGAAGGCGTCGCTTCCGAGAGACGCGTCCTCCATGTCGGGATGGAACGTGTCTTCAAATATACTTTGTAATATATCGCTAAGTATATCCCAGTCGTGGGACAGAAGGCTGGGGATGACGAAGACGAACGGCTGGGGTTCGGACCGGAGGCCGAATTCCAGCCTGATGTCTCCGAGGATGCTCTTCGAGCATTTCAGGGAGGAAACGCCCTGGACCATGAACTTTTTGATCAGTTGGGGGACGTCGAGCGGGAGGGCCGACACGATGTGGACCTGGGACCGGTGAACGACTAGCCAGGAGGCGCCTGTCGACCCGTCGAAGGCGGAGGTCGATTCGTAGGCAAGCCGCACTTCGTCGGCATTGCTGATCGAGAGAAGCGAACAGATTTTGTCTGGGAGCCTGTCGAGAATCACCGGCCTTCTCCTGTGGGCGAAGTTCGAAGCCAGGGGAACGGACCTGTCAGGGTGATGATATCGGAAGCGATCGAGAGCCCGTATTCCGTCTGGGCGTTCAAATCGACGGGGACGCCAGCCGCTCCGTAGAGCCAGCGCTCGAGCCACGGAACGCCCACGCGCCGGAGGAACGGCTCCGGAACATCATACCCGACGAAGCGCATTCCTGCAATTCGGAATCCCCGGGCGGCGGATTCGAGCTGAAGAACCACGTTCAGTTTGCGCATCCAGAAGCCCGAGCCGTCAAGGACGATCGAGAGCGTGTCGGAGGAGAGAAACGCCCACGCCCTGTTCAGGACAAATCCGGCCGCCGGCTTCACATCGATCTTCGCCAGGAGCAGGTTCAGTTCGGGAAGCGTCAGATCGAGCTTCATGACGGTGCCTTGCGCGGACGCCGCGGCGAGCTTGTCCTGGAGGCTCCAGCGGTCTTCACGGGTGATCTCGACGGGCCTGGGAAGATGCGCGTCGCGGGACGAGCTCCCGGAAAACTGCGGAAGGAAAAAGATCGCTGCGGCTACGAGGAGGGCGAGACAGGCAAGAGGAATCACGCATCCGCAGCCGACGCAGGAAAGGCAGCCCCGCCACGTCGTGCCGGAGTCGCTGCTCCTGACGATCAACGCTTTTCCCGGAGAAGGATTCATGTCAGCTTTTCAGGCCGGCAAGCTGGTTCTGCTCGTCGAACGAGAGCAGTTTCTCAATGTCGAGGAGAACGATAAGACGTTCTTCCAGCTTCGCCACGCCCTGAACATACTGGGAACCGATATTGTACGAAAAAACGTCGGGTGCGCGTTCGATCTGGTCGGAAAACAGGCGGATGACCTCCGAAACGTTGTCCACGACCATGCCGACGAGGTTGCGGTTGAAATCGACGATGAGGATCTTGGACTGGTGCTGGTCGGTCAGGGGGGGCAGATCGAACCGCTTCCTGAGATCGATGATGGGCACGATATGCCCGCGGAGATTGATGACGCCTTCGACGAAACTCGGCGCCTTCGGCATTTTCCTGATGTCGGTCATCGCCTGGATTTCGCGGACCTTGGCGATGTTGAGCGCATACTCGTCGGTGCCGATGTAGAAACCGACGACCTGGATCTCCTGGCGGGTCTGTACCTTTTTCATGATGCCGATTCTAGCATGCGGACGCAGGTGGCGCAAATCTTCCATCTCCAAATGGCGGCCCGTTTCTGCTATACTGAAAGACAATTTTCCGAACCCGGGGTGTCAATGGATTATCTGCTGCATGCATACTCGCCGCGATACAAGATATTCCTCTCGATCGCGGACGTCACGGAAACCGCGAAACAGCTCGAAAAAATGCATCTTTCCGGGCCGACGGCGGGCCGATTCCTGGCCGAGGGGCTCGTCGCGGCGGCGCTTCTCTCGACGGAAATCTCCCAGACGGACGAACGGATTTCCTTCCAGCTCCAGGTCGACGGCCCTGTCGGCGGCTGCATGTTCGACGTCTCCACGAGCGGAAACATGCGGGGCTATACGCACAAGAAGCTGTTCGACGAGTTCGACGGGGAAGACACGAGCGACATCCGCGGCATCATGGGCTCCTACGGCCGGCTGACGGTCATCAGGTCGAATCGACGGGGAGCCATCGACCAGCAACAGGTCCAGAACTGCCCGGCCGACGTGCGCTCGGCGCTGGCAAGCTATTACAACCTGATTCTGCGCCGGCCGGCGGCCGTCGAACTCATTTCTCTCTCCAGAAATTCGATGGTGCATCGTGCCCTTGGCGCGCGTATCGAGCGCTCTTCGGATGGCAGCGTGGAAGAATTCATCCCTTTGCTCGAGAAGTTCAACGACCGGTCTGTTCGCGATCTGCTCGTCAACTCAGCGGATATCGCCGCCTACCAGAAGCTTCTCGGTCTCGACGACCTCCGCACGGTCATGACGCGCGAACTCCGCTTCGGCTGCGGCTGCTCGTATGAAAAGGTCGTGGCCTCGGTCGGCATGCTCGGTGTCGTGGAACTTCGCGACATCGTCGAGAAGAAGGAAACCCAGACCGTCACCTGCCATTTCTGCGGGAATACCTACATCGTTACCCCCGAGGCGATCGCCGGCCTGATCGTCCAACTCTCGCGGAAAGACGACGAGCCGACCCCGTGACCGACAAACTTCGCTCCTGGAAAAACGGCGATCGCCCCGACCTCCCCTGGGAGCGCTGTCGCCGTGATGAGCGCGGCGAGCTGAACCAGCTTCTCAGCGGCCCCGTCTGCCGCCACATCGGCGCCCTGACGCTTCGTGCGATCGACGGGGCCTGGCGCGGCAGGCACGTTCATCGGGTCAAGCGCGAAGAGTTCTTCGTCCTCTCCGGGCGAATAGAATTTATATGGCATGATACGGAAACCGGCGAGCGCGGCGGCGAATCGTTCGGCCCGGGAACCCGGCTGACGATTCTTCCCGGCCTCGCCCACGCCCTCCGCGCCCTCGAAGACGCCGTCATGATCGAGTTTTCCGAAACTCCCTACGACGAAGCAGACTCGGTCCCCTTCGATCTCTGAGGTTCCGCTGACGAGGAATCCTGCATGAGAGACAGGTATTGATTCTTGCGCAACAAAAGAGAATGGCGTATTCCCGTTCGTGCGCCGCGTGTCGATGCACGAAAGCCTCTCGTCCTTCGACGAGATCGGGGCCGTCCAGGACGTGCATGAAACTGAAAAGCCCCTGCTTCCGACCTCTGGGGGATCGCCTCGAGCGACGAATCAGGAAGGTGCTGAACCGATGCGAACGAGATCATGAGCAGAGAGAGGTCTGATATGGAGAAGACGTCCCGAAATGACATCCCGATTTCACATCTTCTGCTGGCTGTGATGCAAAAATGGGTGAATAAAGCCATTCCCTTTCTCCTTGTGATGGCGATGGCCTGCGTCTGTATATATGCAGATATAGACCGCGAATCGACGAAGGTCAGGGCCGTGACGAATGGCGGAGTGGTTTTGTACAGACTGCGCGATCACGGGCCATGCGACAAAGCCAGGGAATACCTCCTCTCCCAGGGGGTCGTATTCCGGGAATTTGTCTTCGATGGCCAGCCCCTGCCCCTCATTGGCGCTCCCTCATGCCCGGCCTGTTTCCCCGTGATCCTCGTGGATGGCATCCGCATCAACGGATTCAGACCGAAAGCCATCAGAGCCGCCCTGGATGCGCAGAAGAGCCCCAGCGCCGCCGGGACGTTCTACGCCCAAAGCCTGTCTCTGATGGAGCAACTCGGACTGTGAGGAATGTTCTGCGCAATAATACCGTGGCGGTGGTTCTTCCCCTCCTGTTTGCATTCGTAGGAATATTCATTCGGGAAATGCTGCCGAAGTCCCCGTTTCACACATTTCTGCCGGGACCGTCCAGTTCCTGGGGAACGAGGCCCGGAAGCCCCGCTCATCCTTTGTTTTTGCATATTCAGGTGTCGGATGCCGATGCAGCGCCGCGACTGCACGTCGTCACCTTCAGACCCGAGCCGGGCGGACGGCCCCGGCCGGAATACGCCGGCCCCGCGGATCATGTCCGGACGAGCGGGAATCGTCTGAACTTCAGGATAAGCACGGAAGGAGTTTCGTTTTCCGGAACCATTTCATCGGGAACCCTTTCGGGAACATGGACCAATGCTGATTCATCGTCTTTCCCGGTGATCATGGATGTCGTTGCTCCTCCTCCGTTCCTTTACACGCACCAGCAGCCCCGGCCCCCGTTTCCGTATATCGCCGAAGAAGTGACGGTTTCCGGAGGGTTGTTCCGTCCTCGCCTGTCAGGAACCCTCACCCGCCCTGCCGCGCCCGGGTCTTTTCCTGCCGTTCTGCTTCTTTCCGGGCAGGGACCCGAGGGACGGGATGCGGAAAATCAGTTTCATCGTCCGTTCCTCGTCTGGGCGGATCATCTGACCCGGATGGGCATGGTGGTTCTCCGATGTGATGATCGCGGCGTGGGTCTTTCGGAAGGCGACTTCAATGCCGCCACGACCGCCGACTTTGCGGCTGATGCCAGGATGTGCCTGGATTTTCTGAAAGCGCGACCCGAAGTTCATTCCGGGCGAATCGGAATGCTCGGCCACAGTGAAGGAGGTCTTGTCGCTGCCACGGTAGCTGCCGAAAGCCCGGATGTCGGTTTCATCGTGCTGCTCGCCCCGCCGGTTTGTCCGATGAAGGAGATATGGAAGCACCAGTTTGGAGTGATGGCCCGCCGAAACGGCCTGGACGCGCGGACGGAGAAGCTGGGCGAAGAATTCATCGAAGGGGCCTGGCGGAATCTTGCGGCTAATTCCGCGACCTATTGGGGGCGGAACTCCTTCCGTAACTATTTTATTGAATATATGAACGGCATTCCGGAAAAAGACCGTCGTCTCCTCGGGTTTCCCGCGAACGAACAGGATGAGGCAGCCATAGAAAAGGAATTGAACGTCTGGTGCACGCCCTGGAAGTATTTCATAACGAGGTTCGATGCCGCCGATGCCTACAACAGGGTTGCCTGTCCCGTGCTCGGCGTTTTTGCCGGGCTCGACGAGCAGATTCTTCCGAAGCCGAACGCCGAACTTCTCGAAACCCTCCTGAAAACGGGACGAAATCCGCCGCTCCGGCTTCACGTCTTCCCGGACCTGGAGCACGGGATGCGCAGGCCGATCAACTATAACGCGGCTTCATATCCCCTTTCGGAAACAGTGGCGATAGAAGTTCTCGAACTCGTTTCCTCCTGGATAACGTCTCTGCCGGAGAAGGCGCAATATTGATTCCTGCAGACTGAAAGCCACCCGTACGCCCTGAGCCTGTCGAAGGGCGAAATGAGGAAACATCTGCAAGTGGCTGTTCCTGCTTCGACGAACTCAGCACGAACGGAGACACGAAGCTGGTTTTTGATATGCAGGACTCACGAAGACGGGAAGAATCTGGCTTCGCGCGTCATGCGTCGAGCGTTTCCCTGACTTTGTCTGCCAGTTCCTTGAGGGAAAACGGCTTCGAAATGAACTTCACGCCTTCGTCCAAGATGGCCTGGCGCGCGATGACGTCGGAGGTATAGCCTGACATATAGATATGTTTCAGCCCGGGCATGAATTCGAGAATCCGTTCCGACAGCTCTTTCCCGTTCGTGCCCGGCATGACGACGTCGGTGAGGAGAAGATCGATGTTCCTGTCATACTCCCTGGCGAGCTTCATCGCCTGTTCGGGATTTTCGGCCGATAACACACGGTAGCCGAGGTTTTCGAGCATCTTCCTGGTGAGATGCAGGACCGTGGCCTCGTCTTCCACGACCAGGATCGTCTCGCGGCCTCCGACCGGCCGTGCTTCCTCGACGATCCCCGGAGATTCCTTCGCCTCGATCCTGTGGCGGGGAAGATGAATCCTGAACGTGGAGCCGATTCCCGGATCGCTGCAGACATTGATGAAACCGCCGTTCTGCTTGACGATACCGTAGACGGTGGAGAGGCCGAGGCCGGTTCCCCTGCCCTCTTTCTTGGTCGTGAAGAACGGGTCGAATATTTTGGGCAGGAGATCATGCGCTATTCCACAGCCATTGTCTGCCACTGACAGCTGGACGTAGTCCCCCGGCACGCATTCCGGTGAATCGGCGCAATACGCTTCATCGCACCGGACGTTCAACGTCTCGATGGTGATCGTCCCTGTCCTGCTGATCGCATCGCGGGCGTTCACCGTGAGATTCGCGAGAATCTGATCGATCTGGGACGGGTCGATCCGGACCATCCAGAGCTCGTGTCCCGGCCTCCAGACGAGATTGATGTTCTCTCCGATGAGCCGCTGAAGCATGCTGAGAACGCCGGCGACGGCATCGTTCAGGCCGAGAACCCTGGGGTTGATGTTCTGTTTGCGGGCAAACGCAAGCAATTGCCGGGTCAGATTGGCCGAGCGCCTTCCGGCGGCGAGGATGTCCTGAAGGGGTTGCCGCAGGGGAGCGTCGGGGCCGAGTTCGCGAAGCGCAAGATCGGTGTTGCCGATGATGACGCTCAGCATGTTGTTGAAGTCGTGAGCGACACCGCCGGCAAGCTGGCCGACGGCGTCAAGTTTCTGGGAATGGAACAACTGCTCCTGTAGTTTCTGGCGTTCCAGCGCCTCGATCTTGGTGCCGGTGATGTCGCGCGCGATGCCCATGAAACCGCTGATTTTTCCCTGAGAGTCGCGCAGGGCGGACATTCTGCAGGAATACCAGAGCGTTGCCCCGTCCTTGCGCATGACCCGTAGCTCAGGGCTTTCCACGGATGTTCCCGTCGTCGGAATCCGATTGAGCATATCACGGTATGGGACGATGTCGTCCGGATGAAGATACCGTTCGAGGGGCTTACCGACGGCTTGGGATGGCGGTTCCCCCATGTGATCCCGCCAGTTCGGCGAAAGATAGGTCACCACTCCTTCCGGCGTCAGGGCGAATATCAGATCGGTAGCGTTCTCGACCAATCCGCGAAAACGTTGTTCGCTCTGCCGGAGGGCTTCTTCCGCCTTCTTGCGGGCCGTGATATCAGTGTGCAGGCCTACCAGGCCGATGACGCGGCCTTCCGGACTCAGAATGGAATAGGCCCGTACGAAAACATCGAGAATCGACCCATCCCTTCCGAGCATTTTGGTTTCTTCCTGGATGCTTCCGCCCGCCATAATCGTCTCGAAAACCCGGTTTCCCATGTCTTTATCCAGGTAAACGGTTTCGGGCGGATGTTCCCCGACGTTCCCGAGCAGGCGGTCCAGCGCCTCGTTCTGGTAATAATGAGTGCCGTCGGGCCTGGAAATGCCGATGGCGTCCGTAGAGTGTTCCACCAAATTTCGGAACAGGTGGAGTTCCTCCTCCGTTTTCTTTCGCTGTCTTATATCAAGTGATATATTCGCGAGATACCGCTGTCCAGCCTCGGGCCCGCTGATGACGAACGTCACGGCATGCACGTCGATCAGGTCGCGGGTTTTCAGGTTGAGATACTGCAGCTCCCCCTCCCAGCACCCGTTTTCAAGGGTGGACGGAATGATTTCTTTCGCCGCCAGATCTTTCAGGTGATCTGGAATCACCTGCATGAAGTTCGTGGTCGCCACGGCCTCGGGATCGATACCCAGCATGTTCGCCCCGGCGTCGTTGAGGAAGACCATCGTCCCGTCGGGAAGTGCGAGATTGATGAGTTCGCTGCTGTGCCTGACGATTTCCGCCAGCAACCCTTCATCGCATTGCTGATACCCATTCCTGCCGTCCTGTCCCCCGGAAGCCGGCGGTTGCGTGGCGCCTCCGGATTCCACGCGTTCAAGCTCCCGGATGCGCTGCTTCAGCCGGATGTTTTCCTGAAGCAGCTCCTGGATCGTTTCGGATGGTGTTGTCACGCGATCCTCCCGTTCTGAAATAGACGGGCGCCGAACGTTCAGTGGCCTTCGGCGTGGTGCTTGAGGTCTTCGGAGCCGAAGGCGAGGGGGAGAAGCGCCTTCACGGTGGTTTTCTTCACCTTGCGGTGGCGGTTGATCAGGAGGACGTCGGCGTTCGGGGCGAGCTCGGCGAGCACCTGGCGGCAGGCGCCGCACGGCGAGATGAAATCGTCGGTATCGACGAAAATGGCGATGCGCTTGAATTCGTGCTTTCCCCGGGCGATTGCGGCAAACAGCGCGGTTCTCTCGGCGCAGTTGGTCAGGCCGTAGCTGGCGTTCTCGACGTTGCAGCCGAGGATGATCTCGCCGTCGGCGCACTCGAGGGCCGCCCCGACCTGAAACTTCGAATAGGGCGCATACGCCTTCTTGCTCGCCTCGATCGCCTTCTCGACCAGGACCGCATCATGCTGGCTCTTCATTCAATATCTCCCATGAAAATTCTTGTATCAGGCATAGTATCATATACCCCGCAAGGACACGAAGTTCCAAAGGGGGCAAAAAGGGGGGCCGAGAACCGACCCCCCTTTTGGAAACGCCGAGAAATGATCAGCGCTTGGAGAACTGCGGCCGTTTGCGGGCTTTCTTGAGGCCGTATTTCTTGCGCTCGCGCATGCGCGGGTCGCGGGTCAGGAGGCCGTTCTTGCGCAGCGGGCTGCGGAACTCCTCGTTGAACTTCACGAGCGCGCGGGCGATGCCGTGGCGAAGCGCGCCGGCCTGGCCGGAGCTGCCGCCGCCGCGGATGTTGGCGATGACGTTGAATCTGCCCTGGGTTTCGGTGACCGTCATGGGCTGCATGATGATCTTGCGGGTCAGGGGCAGCGGGAAGTAGGACTCGAACGGGCGGGCGTTGACGACGATCTTGCCGTCGCCCTTCACGATGCGAACGCGGGCCGTGGCGGTCTTGCGGCGGCCGGTTCCCCAGAAATTGGCTTCAGCCATTGGTCAATTCCTCCTCATTCCTTCGGCAGAGCAGTCGCTTTGGGCTGCTGCGCGGCGTGCGGATGCTCTGACCCGCCGTACACCTTGAGCTTGCGCAGGTAGACCTTGCGAAGCTTGTTGCGGGGAAGCATGTTCTTGACGGCGATCCAGAGCATGCGGCTCGGATCGGTCTCACGCAACTGGCCGTAGGAAACGGACTTGATGCCGCCCGGGTACCCGGTGTGCCAGAAGTACTTCTTCTCGACAGCCTTGGAACCGGTCAGCTGGATCTCGCCGGCGTTCACAACGACGACGAAATCGCCCATGTCCACATTGGGGGTGAACGTAGGCTTGTTTTTACCGCGGAGCATGGCAGCGATCTGGGACGCGAGGCGACCCAGCACCTTCCCCTTGGCATCCACGAGGACCCACTCCCGTTTGATTTGGGAGGGCTTGGGGATGAACGTCTTCACCGAATGTTCCTCCTTTATTGGGTTTCGGTTAGTACATGACCTTCATCAGATAGAGCCCAGACGCCGGCGCCGGCGGACCGAGTCGTCGTCTGTCCTGATTACGGTACAGTTCTACGATTTCTTGCGGCTCCATTTCGTGCCGGCCGATCAACAGCAGAGCCCGGGCCATGTTCCGCACCATGTTGTGCAAAAACCCGTTGCCGGTGACGTCGAAGACGATCTCATCGCCATTCTCGGTCACATCGGCGCTCATGATCTTCCGGACGGGGTTTTCCTTCGTGTCGGGCGATCGCGTGAACGAGGAAAAATCGTGTTCGCCGACGAACAACGCCGCCCCTTCCCGCATTCTGCCGATGTCGAGGTCTCCTTCGACCTGGCAGGTATACCGCTCGTGGAAGGGGGATCTTTCCCGCACCCGTCGAAACAGGTAGCGATAGGATTTTCCCACGGCCGAGAAGCGCGGATGGAACTCCGCTGGCGCCTCTTCCACGCTTGCGACATGGATGGCCGGGGGCAACACCCCGTTGAGAGCCTTGATAAACTTGTCAACCGGTATGCGACATGCCGTGCGTATCATCACGACCTGACCCAGGGCATGAACCCCCGTGTCTGTCCTGCCGGACCCATGGACGCGAACCGTTTCGCTTAGAACGATACCGAGTGCTTTCTCCAGGTCGCCCTGGATGGTGGGCACATCCGGCTGCAGTTGAAAGCCGAAATATCCGCTTCCGTCGTAGGTGACGATCAGTTTAAGCTGTCGCAAGGAATTTGTCAAGAGGAAAACCGTTCACCACAGAGTCACAAGGGGCTAGAGATTTCTTGCTGGCCGCATCACGTTGTGCCTCACACGCTATAGCCCGTTATTGATTCCTGCAGAATGAAAGCCACCCGTTCGCCCTGAGCCTGTCGAAGGGCGAAATGAGGAATCATCGGCAAGTGGCTGTTCGTGCTTCGACAAGCTCAGCACGAACGGAGACACGAAGCTGGTTTTTGATATGCAGGACTCAATAGATCGGATGTGAACCACGCTCCCAATATTCCGTAGGAGCGGGTTTGAAACCCGCCCTCTGCCTGGATTGTATCTCAAGTTTCTCTGATTCACTTCGTTTCTGATTCGAGCTGGAGGCGGACGAGCTTGGCGTTGACGCCCTTCAGCAGGGAAAGTTTGCGCAGGAGTTCGTCGTGCTTCTCCGTCTCGCCGACCAGTTCGAGCATGATCAGCCCGCTCTGCGTGCAGCCGTCGAGTACCCCGTCATGAATCCCGAGACGCGTCTTGATGAGACACCCCCACCCCGTCAGGATCTTCTGAACGTTGCCCGCCGTCTCGTTCCTGTTGTCGATCATGATCAGCATCACGGTTCGTTTCATGTCTGCAAGTCCTCCTGAGGGAATATCCGTCGTGCGGAAACACCCGGCTAGAATACAACGGCCGGATCGTTTCCGTCCAGCCGCTGTTCATGCCGATATGGCAGGTGTTGCGGGTCAGGCTTCTTCGAGAGGAAGCTGGATCTCGATCCGGAGATCCTGCGGCGCCGTCGTCGACGGGTCGTTGAGATAGATCTCGAGGTTCGGCGCGTGCTTCGCCTCGTACCCGCTCTGGGGAAGCCATTCGCCACAGAGTTTCACATAGGTCTTGATGAGATTCTCCATGGGGCCGATGTGGATCGTGGTGGCAAAGAGGCCGCCTGGGATTGTCTGGAGGGCGACGCCTGCGGCGAGCTGGGGTTGTCCGGTGACGGTGATGCAGGCGTCATACCTGATCTTGTCCGGCGGCGTGACGTCGGGGTCGTCGTAGCACAGGCCGATGTATGCCGTGTCGGGTTCGAGGAGCCCGAGCGGCCCGGCCCATCGGCACAGCGTCTCCCAGGCGGCGCCGCAGTTTTTATACGGGCCGATATGTCGGACGCATGCCACGGTACGGGATTCCTGGCGGATGATATGGACGTTCATGATGCCTCCTGTTGATGATGATATCGAGCCCGGTGGAACATCCCGGGTGTGAAGTCTTCGCAACTGCTCGTCCCGCTGTTTCCGGAACTGAGACGGGGAAACCGAGAACCGCTGTTTGAACGCGCGGATGAACGACTCGAGATTCTGGTATCCCGCTTCGAACGCGATATCCGTGACCGGTCGGCGGCTCTGAATAAGCCGCAAACCCGCCCGTTCGAGGCGAAGCCGACGGACATACTCGGCCACGGGCTCTCCGACCATTCCCCGAAAGATCCGGTGGAATTGATACGGGGAAAAACACGCCACCTGTGCGAGTTCCGTAAGCGGATAATTAACCCCATCTTTTGTTGAGGGTTGGCGGGTGTCATCATGA